>QMQA01000389.1 GCA_003648845.1 Candidatus Aerophobota bacterium | reverse complement strand
TGGCTGAAGAGACTGGAAGAAAAATCAGAAAAAATCAAAAAGATAAAATATGTGAAGGGAATTGATGAATGTACAGAAAATATCCGTGCTTACATCTCTGATTGCAAATATTTTCTTGAAAAAAACGATCTTATCAATGCATTTGAAGCGATTGTATACGCCTGGGGAATTTATGAAACGCTGGAAAGGTTGGGATTAATAGAGTGAAAACCTCTTTAGGCTTTTTTCCAGCCTCTCAACTACTTTATCAAACTCCCGATAGCTGAATTTTTCCGGATAATAAACCTCTGTGTAACCCTTCGGAACATTGGATAACCGTGCACCGGGACCTATACCTTCATTCGGATTGTAGATCAGTGCCAGGTCCACCCTGTTGGGTCTGTATTTCTCAATCTCTTTCAGTACTCTTTGTGCCGTTTTTCCGGTTACCACATCTTTGTCGAAAACTATAACATTTTTTCCTCTTAGCTCCTGAGGATCTGGTTCACAAACCCAGTTAAATTCCGTTTCTCTGCCCTTTTTGTGACAGTGAACAACCTTTACCGGTAGTTCAAAAAGATGGGAAAGATAGGTAAGAAACAATCCACCTTTGGCTATTCCTATACCAACATCATAATCATTATCAACTACATGGTGCATCATATTAGCTGTGGGAATCACATCAAACAGACAGGCGCTTTCTATTCCCATTTCAGAAATCCATTTCTTAAATCCCCTATTCACCGATTTTATAGTTCGCTCTCCCAGATATTCCTTCATAGAAATCTCCAGATCCAATCCATAATCTTTACTTTCCAATTCACGAATGATTTTCGTTACACCCTTTTTATCACCAAGAAACTTAAACGCACGAACCGCATCAAAATACCATCCCTCTTCCAAACATTTTTGCCCTATATCTCTAACCTTCTTCCTATCATTGATTTCCATATAGGCATTCAAGGCACGGTTCAGAATTCCCAGCTCTAATGCGAGCTCTCCAATTCTGTACAATTTTTCATACAGCTCTTCTGGAGAGAGATTCAATCTTTCTCTTTCTAACTCATCCAATCGATTAAAAAGTTCCAGACGCTTGAGAAAATCTTCTAAATCCAAACCTGTTATTTTTTTCAGGTATTCCCGATCCCTTTCATTCTTTCGGAGCATATTCATTATATGCCGTATAAAGTATTATGCATTCGGAACTACTATTTAGTGAATGCATTAATTTATATTTTTAAATATTTCAATAGTTTGTATGATAGTTCACGACGTCTCCTACGGCAGGATCGAGATAACAGATCCCCTTGTGATAGAGCTTCTAAACACAAAGCCGATGCAGAGATTGAAAAGAATTTCCCAGCACGGAGCATGGAAGTTCATCAAACCTTCTATAAAACTGAGCAGATTCGATCACAGCATCGGTGTATATCACCTTCTCGGATTTTTCGGTGCTTCAAGAAAGGAGAGATTAGCAGGTCTTCTTCACGATATTGCACACACAGCTTTCTCCCATGTAGGAGACTATGTTTTCGGTCGGTGCGAAGATCAGGAATATCATGAAGAGATTGTTGAAAAAATTATGATACATTCCGAAATTCCGGAAATACTGGAGAATGCAGGATTCGATGCCATCGAGCTTCTCGATACCCGGAGATTTTCCCTTCTTGAAAGACCGATACCGGATCTGTGTGCAGACAGGCTGGATTATTTCTTTAAAGATGCAGTGCTTTTCGGAATATGCACTCCAGAAGATATACGGTTTTTTCTCGGAAACCTGAAGGTCTGGAGTAATGAAATAATTGTTAACGACCCGGAAGCAGCAAGAAAAATGGCACTGTGCTTTCTTGAATGCGCGGAAAAATACTGGGCAAGCCCTGTTCAGGCAGTATCATATCAATTGCTTGCAGATTCCATAAGAATAGCTATGAAGAAAAATCTTATGCGGATTGATGACCTTTTGAAAACGGATGATGAAGTTTGGGAGATTCTGAAAAACTCCGGAGACCCGGAAATACACAATAAAATATCCCTTTTGAGCCCTGATATAAATGCAGTGATTGATGAAAAGAATTATGAATATTATGTAAAAACCAAAGCGAGATTTATAGACCCCAAAATCCTTGCAGAAGGAAAGATCATGAGAGTATCAGATATGTTTGAGGAAATAAAACACAGGATAGAGAATTTCAGAACAAGAGTTTCACAGGGCTATTATGTAAGGCTGATTTAATCGAGGATAAAAAATTTGAATTTAACGGTTAATTATTCAGTACTAATTTTGAAGAAGGGAAAAAATGAGGAATAAATGGCTGAGAGATACACTATATACAGAAAAACTCGTATTGGAATCTTTGCTAGAAGGTAAAAAAAGGCTAGAAGAAATTGAAAGATACGTAAAACAAAACTTCGATTTTGAGAATTACACCCCAACGTTCCCCGAAGGGTCTCTGCAAGATGAAATAAAAAGGTATGAAAGCTTAGGAATTGTTGAGAAAATGGAAAATGGATATAGTCTAACCC
>QMQA01000388.1 GCA_003648845.1 Candidatus Aerophobota bacterium | reverse complement strand
TCTTGAAAGCGAAGGGCTTCAAGCTGTTTTTGAGTCTACTTTTCCAATAGAGAGCCCGAATGGCGATATGGTGCTTCAGTTTGAGAGCTATTCATTTGATGAACCCAAGTATACCGAAGAGGAATGTAAGGAAAAAGGGTTAACATATGCACTTCCGCTGAAAGCAACGATAGATCTGATTTTTACAGAAACCGGTGAGATAAGAAGAAAAGTCCTCTATATGGGTGATATACCACTGATGACGGAGAGAGGTACATTCATTATAAATGGGGCCGAGCGAGTGGTTGTCAGCCAGATACACCGTTCCCCAGGGGTTGTATTTGGCTACGAAGAACGGGATCAGATGCACACTGCGAGGATAATTCCAGATAGGGGATCCTGGCTTGAATTCGAACTGGAGGATAAGAAAGAACTTCTGTATATCCGAATTGATAGAAAGAGGAGAATTCTTGCGACCCTTCTTCTAAGGGCTATTGGGTTTGATACACGTGAACAGATTATAAAGCTTTTCTACAAGACGAGGAAGGAAAAGATAACTGAGAGTGTTATAGCTGAAGGTAAGCTGAACAACCAGTATGTGGCAAAGGATTATTACTCCAAGGATGAAGAGAATAAGAAACTTGTAAGAGCCGGGGAGAGACTAATTCCCACAACACTTGATACCCTGCTTCATGAAGGAATCACAGAGATAGAGGTTATAGACTTTGAAGCTGCTGATAGCCTGAACTCAACGGTTATTATAAATTGCCTTGATAAAGAAGATTTTCCAAAAGACCCGGATAATCCTTTCAAAGATGAACCCACACGAGAAGATGCCATAATCAGAATTTATTCAGTAATACATCCAGGTGAGCCAACTACTTTCGAAAATGCTGAGAGGGATATTTCAACTTTGTTCTTTGATCCAAAGAGATATGACCTGGGGCGAGTTGGAAGATACAAACTGAATAAAAAGTTTGGTTACGATGACAATGTAGAAGAAAGAGTCCTGAGAAAAGAAGATATTATAAATACGATGATATATCTGATAAAGGTCTACATTGGCGAAGGCACTATAGATAATATCGATCATCTTGGCAATAGAAGGGTTCGCTCGGTGGGTGAGTTGTTTATGAATCATCTTAAGATAGGTTTTGCCAGGATGGAGCGAATCGCAAAGGAAAGAATGTCCCTGAAGGAGGCCGATACTCTGAGGCCCCAGGATCTGATAAGCATTAAACCTATAACAGCAGCCATAAAAGAGTTTTTTGGATCAAGTCAGCTTTCTCAGTTTATGGATCAGGTTAATCCTTTATCAGAGCTAACCCATAAGCGAAGGTTGAATGCGCTTGGTCCGGGAGGACTTTCGAGAGAAAGGGCAGGATTTGAGGTTCGTGATGTTCATTATAGCCATTATGGCAGGATGTGTCCAATTGAAACCCCTGAGGGACCAAATATCGGGTTGATTGTTTCCCTTGCACTGTATGCAAGGGTTAATGAGTTTGGTTTTCTTGAAACTCCCTACAGAAAGGTTGAGAATGGAAGGGTAACTAAAAAAATAGAATACCTCACCGCAATGGATGAGGAGAAATATAAAATTGCCCAGGCTAATGCCAGAATTGGAAAGGACGGAAGATTTCTCGATAGTTATGTTGCAACAAGGTTCAGGGGAGAGTTCCTCCAGGTACGGCCCGAGGAAATCCAGTATATCGACGTGGCTCCCAGTCAGATAATAAGTGTTTCAACTTCTTTAATTCCGTTTCTCGAACACGACGATGCAAACAGAGCACTGATGGGCTCCAATATGCAGAGGCAGGCTGTTCCTCTTGTAAGGCCTCAGGCACCCAGAATTGGAACTGGAATCGAATTGAAAGCAGCCTACGATTCGGGTGTTTTGGTAAAGGCAAAAAGATCCGGGAAAGTGGTTTATGTCGATTCGAGAAAGATTGTGATAAAGCCCGATGATGGCGATGAAGAGGATGTTTACAGGCTCATTAAGTATAAGCGGACGAACCAGGATACCTGTTTCAATCAGAAACCGCTTGTGAGGGTTGGTGATAAAGTCAATAAGGACGACGTAATAGCTGATGGACCTTCCACAGACAAGGGAGAGCTTGCGCTGGGCAGGAATGTGCTTGTTGCATATATGCCATGGATGGGATTTAATTTCGAGGATGCAATCCTTATAAGCCAGAGAATTGTGAAGGATGATAGCTTTACTTCTATACATATTGAAGAGTTCGTGGTCGAGGTGAGGGAAACCAAACTTGGAATGGAGACAATTACGAGAGATATACCGAATGTAAGTGAAGAAGCTTTCAAGGATCTTGATGAGGAAGGTATAGTTAGAATAGGTGCGAAGGTAAAGCCTGGTTCCATACTTGTGGGTAAGGTGACACCTAAGGGAGAAACAGATGTAACGCCAGAATATAAACTTCTTAACTCCATATTTGGGGAAAAAGCTAAAAATGTTAAAGATACGAGTCTGAGAGTTCCCCATGGCGCCGAAGGAACTGTTATAGA
>QMQA01000387.1 GCA_003648845.1 Candidatus Aerophobota bacterium | reverse complement strand
CTTGCACCACCACGTTTAAACGTACTGAACTGGATTATAACAGCTCTGGGGTTTCTAATTTTCTCCACAATTATTTTTTCATTTTCAGGAGGGAATCCTGTTCTAATATTGACTACAGGAATTGGTGTCTTTATCCTCACAGCCCTCATATTCAAAACAGGTGAAAAAGGCTATTCAATTGCAGTAATTGAGCAGTTCTTCCTGGTTTTTCTGTACTATAAAATACTCAATTTCAGTCGAGCCTCTGAGATCACGGCAAAAGAAAGCGCCGGTTTTACCCAATTTCTACTGCTTTTAATAATCTGTGCATTTCTTATCCATGGAAGCGTGCTATATTTCTCAGCATTTTATAAAAAAGCTTTCTCCAGTACCGTCAGCAACCTCGATTCAGCAGCTAAACCAGGCAAACACAAAAGAAACCGTATTCTAAAAGAAATATTTATTCTGGGGATTATAATCCTCCCTGTTGTTTTGCTGCTAACAATGATACTGCCTCCCGATTTTATCAAACATACCATTATGTTGAACCGCCTCGGACCAGAACCGGAACCGGAACCAATTACCCTAGATATGGAAGGTGGGTGGCCGGAAAACGGCAATGTAATAGGCCAGCAGGAAATGAAAAACATGAATGGAAGGTTTTTCGGCAGTCTATGGAACAGATTTTTAAGAAAAAAGAGTGGTGAGGCAACAAATGGCCAGCGCATGAAGGGAAGACTTGAGGGCATACCGGCAGACAAATGGTTTGGTGAAGGACAGAACCAGGGTAATGGATCAACACAGAAACAGTATGCAGTTATGATAGTGGCAACTCCCGTGGAGCCACTATACGCAGCTGAAGCTTATTTCGGAAGTTTTGATCCTGTCAGGGGTTTTCAACTTTCGGAGAATGATCCCTTAAATGAGCTGACCTATCTCCATCTTGTAGATTCGTGGGAGTTAAAAAAAATCCCCGGGGATAAAAAACGTTACCCTTACGAAACTTTTTTCATGTCAACCCTTGCTCATAGGACTGTGGCATACATGCCCCAGAGGGTTGAGCCAACAGTATTGAACGTTACATACCATCCCTTCGATTTTTCTTATAGAACGACTTCACTTATAAGCACCTCAGACCTGAGAGACTGGCGTTCTGTAAAAGAGCTTGGTGAAGATGAAAAGAATAAACTTTCAGAGTACCTCGAAGTTAATATACCTGAAGAAACAAAGGCCAGATTTGAATCCTATCTAAAAAAGCTTATCAAGAACAAAGAAAATTTTCTCGAGAAAATAATGGCTATATACAACGGTTTTTCCAGCTTTCATTATGAGATGGGCTTCTCTGATTATATCCCCACAGCAAGAATAGAGGAGTTTTTGTTCAAAACCCGCAGGGGTGACTGTTCTGAGTTTTCAAACACAGCTGCACTACTTGCCCGCATGGCAGGTATTCCATCAAGGGTGGTCACGGGATATCTCGTCACAAGGAGCCTTCAAACACAGGCCCATCGCATGGGTATAATGCTCCTCCGCAATGCAATAGAACCTCTAAAGCAGTTTCCGGTAAAGGATCTGTACCTTGTAACCACAGCTCACCATCATTCATGGGTTCAGCTCTATATACCGGGATATGGATGGGTGGATACCGATCCAACATCATTCGCTATTCCTCCAGAAGGGACCGGAAATCCAAACTCGATGGATGTTGTAATACCGATTATAAACGTCGAGGAGAAAAGAGCCCCATTTAAATTCCCATGGATTCTTTTTGCACAGGTTATTTCACTCCTCATTGGAGCAGTAATCACCTCACTTTACATTCTCAGATACGGAAAGGAGATTTCACTTGAGCTTCGGGTTAAAAGGAGAAATCCAGATCCACAGTCGCTCGATGCCCTTTACAGTCTCCTCTTGATGAAACTTGCCGCATGTGGATACAGCCTTAAAGCTCCTTCTCAGACCGCAAGGGAATACTCAGGAGAAGTGCCCCAACTCCAGAGATTCGCCATGCTGTATACTCATCTGAGGTACAGAGAGAGATTTCTACCAGGTGAAAGGGAAACGCTCTGGGAAGAACTCCTAAAAAGCTACACCGAAATAATAGAGAGGTGCTGCAAAAAACCCGGATTCAAAACAGCGTTGAAAAGAACACTCAGTCTCAGGGGTTTGCATTATATTTTTTAGGAATCATTTTCAGTATAAAAAATGTTATGAAATACATTAATCCGAGAAAAACTTCTTTTCCGATTATCTTAATTCTCATAGTTCTTATAATCATTACATCCTGTCAGAGGGGGGTGGACTGGACCTCCTTCAGGGGCAGGGATGGAAGAGGAGCCTCTCCAGCAAGGATAAATCCTCCCATAGGTATAAAATGGAAATTAAAACTCCAGCTTGAAAACAATCCCGCCACGGTTTTCAATCCACCCGTGATCAGGGGAAACACCGTATACTTTGGAGCTCCCGATGGAAACTTTTATGCTCTTGATATAAACAGCGGATACATGCGATGGGTATTCAAAACTGGAGG
>QMQA01000386.1 GCA_003648845.1 Candidatus Aerophobota bacterium | reverse complement strand
GCAATTATACTGAGGACTGGAATAAAAATTACAGAAGAGCTATTAAGTAAAGCAGAAAATCTTCTCACTATTTCAAGAACTGGTGGCGGGGTGGATAATGTTGATCTGGAATCTGCTACGAAACATGGGATTATAGTAACTAGCAGTCTTGGTGTTAATACTGTATCAGTTGTTGAGCATACGATGGCATTGATACTCGCCGTGTCAAAATGTATTGTGTTGCTGGATAGCGAAGTGAGAAAAGGTAATTTTAAAATCAGGTATAAAAATCTACCGGTTGATATCTGTGGGAAGACCATTGGTATAGTTGGATTTGGAAGGATTGGCTCTGGGGTTGCCGATAAGTGCAGGTATTCGTTCAATATGAAAGTTCTGGCATATGATCCATTTCTTCCTTCTGAAAGGAAAAGAGAATTTGAGAATTGGGTTAGATTCTGTGAGTTAGATGAGTTATTTGGTGAAGCTGATATTATTTCAATTCATCTGCCACTGAATAATCAAACAAAGGGTATGATAGATAAAAAGTATATTTCTCTCATGAAAACTGGGGCCATTATTGTAAATACTTCAAGAGGAGGAGTTATTAACGAAAGAGATCTAACCGAGGCCCTATCCAAAAAGAAAATAGCTGGTGCCGGTCTAGATGTCTTCGAAAACGAACCTCCAGATCCCTCCAATCCCCTTTTAAAGCTGGATAATGTGGTATTAACTCCACATTCTGCTGCCCTTACAAAAGAGTGTGTAAGAAGAATGGCAGTTAGTGCTGTCGAAAGAGTGTTGATGGTGTTTGAGGGCAAAATGCCTCCAAATATTGTAAACCCTGAGGTATTAAACCTTCCAAAGTGGAAGCATCTGAAAAGATAATAGCAAGAACTACTGGAAATTTTTTCTTGACAAAAATATTATATCTGATAATTTAATCATAACTAAAAAACGGGATTGTTGTTATAAAAGTTTATAACATATTGAAGTATTAATAAAAATAACCAAATAATAAAGTGCAGTAGTATATACAAAGATGAATATTAAAAAATATCTGAAAAACATCCTGATTCTTATATCCATTATTATAGTAGTAGTACTATTATTATATCCCTGAGGCAGCGGTGGATCTTTAATTATTTAAAGCCCGCTGCCAAAAGCGGGCTTTTTTTTTAGGGATATTTATTTTAGGGTAGATACAGCAGTTTCTGATGTAAAGTTCATGAAATAAAGATGAAGATTTATACTTTATAATTTTCACGATTAAATATTAAAAGTTTGAACAAGTGCAGTTTAAAAAATTGAGAATAATGGAGGAATCATGAGAAGCGATGTAATGAAAAAAGGACTGGTAAGGGCACCACACAGATCTCTTCTATATGCTCTTGGCCTGGATGATGATGAAATCAGCAGGCCATTTATAGGAGTGGTAAACTCTGCGAATACAATTATCCCCGGCCATATGCATCTGAATATGATTGCAGAGGCAGTTAAGGCCGGCATAAGGAGTGCAGGAGGAACTCCACTTGAATTTTCAACAATCGGGATATGCGATGGGCTTGCTATGGGGCATAGAGGAATGAAGTATTCTCTTGGAAGCCGTGAACTGATTGCTGATTCGATTGAGGTAATAGTCGAATCCACCCCATTTGATGGATTGGTTTTGATACCCAACTGTGACAAGATAGTTCCTGGCATGCTTATAGCAGCGGCAAGGCTCAATATACCTGCTGTGGTGGTATCCGGTGGACCAATGCTTGCTGGCGATTTTGATGGTAAAAAGCTTGGATTGGATGATGTGTTTGAGGCAGTTGGCGAGTTTCAGAGTAGGAAGATCAATCAGGAGAAACTCAAAGAGATAGAACGTTGTGCCTGTCCAGGTGCAGGGAGTTGTTCTGGTCTTTATACAGCAAATACAATGAATTGCCTTTCGGAGGCGCTTGGCATTGCTCTGCCTGGTAATGGAACAATTCCGGCTGTGTATGCCGATCGTATCAGACTCGCGAAAGAGGCAGGCCGGGTAATTATGGATAGAGTTAGGGATGGTATAAAACCAAGGGACATCATGACGAAACAGGCTTTCTTGAATGCAATAGCTGTTGATATGGCGCTTGGTGGTTCTACCAATACGGTTCTTCATCTTACAGCAATAGCATACTATGCAGATGTAGATCTCGGACTTGATGATTTCGATATGATGGGCTCCCGAGTGCCTCATCTCTGCGCAATTGCTCCATCAGGTCCCCATCATATGGAAGACCTACATTTGGCCGGAGGTGTTGGGGCAGTGATGAAAGAACTTGCTTCCGCTGGCCTTATAAATGGCTCGGCTATTACTGTAACTGGAAAAACTGTAGCAGAAAACCTTAAAAATATAAGAGTAAGAAATAGAGATGTAATTGCATCTGTAGATAATCCAAAACATGCTACAGGGGGGTTGACTGTATTGAAAGGAAACCTAGCTCCTGAAGGTGCTATTGTTAAAAGTGGTGCTGTTGATGAGAAAATGCTGAGGCATGAAGGTCCCGCAAGAG
>QMQA01000385.1 GCA_003648845.1 Candidatus Aerophobota bacterium | reverse complement strand
GGTGTGAACGTTCAGACAATGGATGTTCCGAAAAAAGCGGAACTGCCTCTTGATGCTGTTTTTGTTACCCATGCTCACTTGGATCATTCTGGTTATCTTCCTGCCCTGTATAAAGAAGGTTATGAGGGTTCTGTTTGCGCGACTTCTGTAACGTTTGATTTGATGTCCCTCCTTCTCCGTGATGCCTTAAAGGTTCAGAGTAAAAGGGGATTAAAGCTCCTTTTTATGCCCCATGACATAGAGAAAATGGAAAGGCTTAAAAGGATTGTCAGATTTGGAGAGGAGATAGAAATAGGCGATGCTCTGATTACGGTGCACAATGCAGGTCATATCCCAGGAGCGGTTTCCTTTGTGCTTGAGGCAGAAGGAAAGAGAATTCTCTATACCGGTGATATAAAATTCCTTGACACCCGTCTTGTTTCAGGTGCTGAGCCACATTTTAAAGATATAGATATTGTGATAACGGAATGCACGTATTCTTATAAAAACCATCCTGATAGGGAAAAGCTCATAGATAGGATAAGGGAAATTGCACAGGAAACCGTATACAATAATGGCATACTTCTTCTTCCATGTTTTGCTGTGGGCAGAACGCAGGAGCTCTTGATAAATCTTTATGATTTGGGTCTTCCGATATATCTGGATGGAATGGGAATAGATGCAACAGAAATCATACTCAACCATCCTGAATATATAAAGAATCCTTCTGAACTAAGAAAAGCCTTCAGCAAGGCAAGAAAGGTGGTAAGACCAAGGGATAGAAACGAGGCTGTGCACAATGCGTGCATAATAATCACTACAGCGGGTATGATGAACGGTGGGCCTGTGAGCTTTTACATGAAAAAACTTCATAACAAGGAGAATTGCTCTCTTGTCACCACAGGTTACATGGTTGAAGGCACTGTTGGAAGAACTCTGATGGACACAGGCAGATATATTGCGGATGGTCTGGATGTCAGACCGAAAATGCATATGGAATTCCTTGATCTCTCTGCACACACGGATCACGACCACATTGTTAGGTTCCTGGAAAAACTCTCTCCGGAAAAAATATTTCTTGTTCACGGAGAACACAATCCTGAATTTGAAAAGGAGCTGAAAAGCATGGGGTTTGATGCATATTCTCCTGAAATGGGAGAAAAGATGAGGGTTTGATATAAATTTTGCCTTGATTGTTCGAAAGCAAGCTTTTCGATTTACTCTCACTTTAGTGGATTAAAAGTGTCCGATTGATATTTTTGTTCCACCCGATGCCTCTTTGTTTGATAAAGTGCTTTGTCCGCTGTTTTCAGAACCTCCGGGGTATACTCTTCAAACACACCGACCCCGATGCTCAGGCTTATATTTTCAATATCTCTTAACACTTCTTCTGAATGTGGATATTTTTTCATTCTCCACAGTCTTTTGAGAGTCTTCTTCAGATTATCTTTTTCTCTTTCAACATATTCTGTTATCCTCTCCATTACATAGGGTATATTTTCTGGTTTTATGTCTTTGAGAAGCACGATCATTTCATCACCACCATATCTTCCTGTGAAAGCCTCTGTGAAAAGCTTATCCTGACCTCGAGAGATTCTTGTGCTTCCTTTTAATGCTCTGGCTATTCTTTTCAGTACATGATCGCCTGCTTTATGACCGTAGGTATCATTGATTTTCTTGAAGTTGTCCACATCTATGAATAAAAGCGCATAATTACCCCTTTCCAAGCTCTTCAGTTCATTTTCAAGGGCTCTCCTGTTATTCAGGCCTGTAAGCGGGTCCTTGTATGCTAATTCTTCCAGCTCTTTCGCATATCTGGCAAGCTCTTTCGCATATTCACGAAGGTCCTCTGGCCCTAATACATCTATCTCGCTTTCTTTCAGTATCCTCATATTGAATTAATTAACTGCAAGCGATAACTTTAAATTAGTATCGTTCCCTGAGCGCTGTTATGATTTATTAAAAATGCATTAATCAAATATTTTTCTCATGATAGATATTGACGGTTCATATCTTGAAGGTGGGGGTCAAATACTCAGAACATCTGTCGCTCTTTCCTGTGTAACTGGAAAACCGGTGAGGGTTTTCAGCATCAGAGCGAACAGGCCGCAACCGGGATTAAAAGCACAGCATCTTCAGAGTATAAAAGCTGCTGCTAAGCTGTGCAATGCAAAGGTTTCCGGTCTTTTTCTGGGATCGGAGAAAATAGAATTTGTTCCAGGAGAAATACAAGGAGGCTCTCTTTCTATAAATGTGGGCACTGCTGGTTCAATAGGCTTGGTTCTTCAAACCCTCATGATACCTGCGATACATGCGAAAAAGCCTGTGGAACTGCATATAACAGGGGGAACGGATGTTTCATGGTCACCGTCCGTGGGTTTTATCCAGCACGTAAAGCTTCCTCTGCTTGAAAAAATGGGTTATTCTGGAAGACTTGCTCTAGAAAAAAGAGGTTACTATCCGAAAGGTGGAGGGAGGGTAGCAATGGTTATAGGACCTGGAAGGCTTGGTGAAATAAACCTTACGGAGCAGGGAAAGCC
>QMQA01000384.1 GCA_003648845.1 Candidatus Aerophobota bacterium | reverse complement strand
TTTGAAGATACTGGTATCCAAAGATGCAATAAACAGGCATCGTTGATCTGCCCCTTCATTATGGAAAATCTCCTCGCTTTCTTTTTGAAAGAATGAAACTTTTATCAAGAGAGATAATTATAGCTATCATTTCACACTCAGGATCTGAACAGCTTCTAAGAAAAATATCTGATCCTCTATGGTTTCAAGCCTTGGGCTGCGTTCTTGGATTCGACTGGCATAGTTCGGGATTAACAACCACCGTATGTGGAGCGATAAAAGAAGGTGTCAGGGGATTGGAAAAGCAAATCGGGCTATTTGTAGCAGGAGGTAAGGGAAAGGTATCACTGCGCACTCCTTCAGAGATTCTTAAACTGGCAGAGATAGCTCAGATTGATCCCGAACCTCTAATATATGCCAGCAAAATATCGGCAAAAGTAGATACAGCAGGAGTTCAGGATGGCTTTCAGCTTTACCATCATTGTTTTATCTTTTCCTCCTCAGGAAAATGGGCGGTAATTCAGCAAGGAATGAATGAAACCAGCCAGTATGCCCGACGTTATCACTGGATAGGGGAAAAGGTAAAAAGTTTTGTATGTGAGCCACACTCTGCCATATGTTCTGACTGGAAAGGAAAGGGATTAAATATGGTAGCAAGGGAAAGTGAGACAGCAAGGCAGGTTTGTACAAAGCTCTCTAAAGAAAAGCCTTTCAAGGTAATCAGAGAACTGAAGAAGATAGATAAATTAAAAATGCCTCGCTCTCACAGCTTCTCCCTTGAAAAAGTAAGGCCTGACAGGCTGGAGAAAATGCTCCGGATCACCTATGAAAGATCCCCTGAGAGTTTTGAGGAACTTCTGGGGATAAAAGGAGTTGGAGCAAAAACAATAAGAGCTCTTGCTCTTCTCTCCGACTTAATTTATGGAGCAAAACCCAGCTTCAAAGACCCTGCTACCTATAGTTTTGCTCATGGCGGAAAAGATGGACACCCTTATCCTGTGGATAGAAAAACCTACGAGGAAACCATTTTAACTCTCCATAAGGCTCTACAGGAAAGCAAGATAGGAAGAAGTGAAAAAATAAAAGCTCTAAAAAGACTGAGAGCTTTTTTAACTTAATCCTCAAAAAACAAAAAGGGGACAGGCTACTTTTTTTCAAAAAGCTGCTTGTCCCCTTTTTCCCCTTGTTGGGGTTGACACTTTGTCATATTCGAATATAATAATATGTGGAATTAATAAAGTAGAGAAAATGACAGAGGGGAAAATTGGATCAACTGGAGCAAATAGCTGAGTGTCTTAAAGCCCTTACCCATCCGGTCAGGATAAGAATCCTGCAGGAGCTCAAATCGGGGGAAAAGTGCGTTAGCGAGCTTCTGGAAAGAATTGGGGTTGCTCAGGCTACTCTTTCTCAACATCTCGGTCTTCTAAGAAGTTCCGGATGGATAGTAAAGCAAAAAAGGGCTTTATATGTGTACTATTCTCTGAGTGATAAAGATATAAGTTTTGCCCTTAAGAAAATATGTGAAATAGTAAACAAATTTAAATAAGGAGGTGGTAAATATGGCTATCTGGGATCCTTTCAGAGAGTTTTCCCGTATAGAGCGGGAGATAAAAAAAATTTTTGACGAGTTCTGGGGTGAGAGAAGGAAATGGGGAGTCCTTCCAGGTCCACGGAGAAGTGAGGTTCCAGCAGAAAGAGAAGAGGGTCTGGTCGGTACTCCACCTATCGATCTAATTGATAAAGGTGAAAACCTGGTTTTACGTTCCGAGATACCAGGGGTAAAGAAAAAGGATATCAAAATCTCAGTTACTGAGAATGATATAACTATCTCCGGAAAGGTGGAAAAAGCTAAAGAAGAAAAAAAAGAAGATTATTATTATGCTGAAAGGGCGTACAGCTCCTGGGAAAGAACTGTTCCTCTTCCGGTCAAAATAAAATCTGATGCAGCCAAAGCCAAATATGAGAATGGTGTACTGGAGGTTACTCTGCCCAAGGCGGAAGAAGCCAAGGCAAAGAGAAAAGAAGTTAAAGTTGAATAATTAAAATTAAGAAGAAGGGCTACCTGCGTAGCCCTTCTTCTTTTTCTACCATTTTCTTTAATTTTTCCTGTTCACGCAAAAGATAAAAGAGTTTATCCTCTACTTTCCTGTTTACAGTCCCTTCAGGAAAAAGATTATCTGGTCCTCTCTCACCTGCTGGATAACCGGTTAAAATCTCCATACCTTCATCTACAGTGCTGATTGGGTAAATATGGAACTTCCCCTGTTTTACAGCCTCAACGACTTCTTTCTTTAACATTAGATTTTTAACATTACTCCGAGGAATGATTACTCCCTGCTCCCCGGTTAATCCCTTCTTTTTACAGGCTTCAAAGAAACCCTCTATTTTCTCGTTAACGCCCCCTATTGGTTGAATCTCTCCTTTCTGGTTCACCGAACCGGTAACAGCTATTCCCTGTTTTATTGGTAAATCAGAGAGGCTGGATAAGATAGCAAAAAGTTCAGCTGCAGAAGCGCTATCTCCCTCCACATAAGAATAACT
>QMQA01000383.1 GCA_003648845.1 Candidatus Aerophobota bacterium | reverse complement strand
TCAATGTATAGGTAAAATAGCCTTCTCTCTTTTTCTTTTAAATCACTCTGCTCAAAGCTATTTTTCCTCTGACCAACAATATTTTTAAAAGGGATGCTGACTGAAAAATGACCAATTTTGTTTAAGATGGGTGATCTTGCCTCCTGTCTTTGCCAGGTAGATAATTTTTAAACCGGAAAAGCCAGAAATCTTTTATCTCCTCTCTTTGGGAACAAAATTCAAAACCTCCTCAGCTAAATCTCCACGGAGGTCAATTAAACAAAGGCCATTTCCCTCCTTTATATTTAATACAACATTCTCAATTAAAGTAGATTTTCCGGTTTCCGTCTTTCCCACAATGTAGATGTGTCCCTGCCTGTTTTTCTTTTTAATACCAGATCTTTTCCTTATATCCCGGAAATTGCTTAAGGCAAAATACGGCGGCCCGGTAATGACTCTCATTTCTATTAAGCAAGGAGATTCGGGTTATAAAACACCAGCTGAGGTATATTTTGCTGAGAAAGAACAAAGTGGTAAGCGGGACCTTAAACATGACAAAATACTGTCCGACTAATGGGGCCCGCCCCCAGAAAAAACTACCTGATCAAGCCTGCCAATGGAGAAAGCAAAACCTGTTGGTATCTGGGTAAAGGTCTTTACTGAAATCAGGCAAAAGGCGAAAGCCTGGAGCACCATGAAAAAAGAGCCCACTTTTGTGCTGAATTAAAAGGCTGGCCTATCTTCTCCAAAGATCCCTGTCAAGGTAGCGGTAGCCGATAGCCTCAGAGATATGAGGAGGTTGAATCTCCTTTTCCCCTTCAAGATCTGCTATGGTTCTTGCTATTTTTAAAATGCGATGGTAGGCTCTTGCTGAAAGATGTAGCTCATCCATGGCAGAGTGAAGGAGATTTTTTGCCTCACCTTTCACCGGGCAAAATCTTTTTATCTGAGGGGTGCTCATCTGGGCATTGCAAAATATCTTTGTCCTCCTGAAGCGGGAAAGCTGAACCTTTCTTGCCCTGTTTACCCTTTCCTTTATAGAGGAAGAAGGCTCTGAGCTACCATTCCCCAGAAGCTCTTCTTTTCTTACAGCACGCAGTTGAATGTGAATATCAATTCTATCAAGAAGAGGACCTGATATTCTGTTAAGATGTTTTTGTATCTGATAGGGTGTACAACTGCACTCCCTTGCAGGATCACCAAAATAACCACAGGGGCATCCCCGCGTTGCCTTTTTGCAGAGTGAGTCTGAAAACCCAAAAACCGCCTCCACCCTATTATCCCAAAAAATTAAAAACCCTGGGTGACCATTTAAGGAAGAGGCGACTCGATCTGAAGCTTTACCAAAAAGATGTGGCTAAAAGAATAGGTGTTGACGAAGCCACCATATATAACTGGGAGAATAACCGGAGCTTCCCTCCTCTTTGCTTTATCCCAAAGATTATTGAACTCTTGGGCTATGTGCCCTTTGAAAGCCGGGCTAGAACTCTGGGCGAGAAAATTGTTTACTCCCGTCGCCTTCTTGGTTTAACCCAGAAAAAGCTGGCAAAATCCCTTGGTATTGACCCAAGTACCCTTGGCAGGTGGGAAAGGAATGAGAGCCAACCTAACAAAAAACTTTTAGAAAAGCTAAATACTTTACTACGAAGGGAATTTTAAAAGCTTCTACTCATGTATTCTTTTAATAGTTTTTCCATTAATGGCTTAAGCAGTGGAATATCCTTTTCATAAATAAACGGTTTCCTCAAGGATATGCTTTCCAATATAAGGTTTTAAAGCTTTTTTAGATACAAGGTCTACTTTTGCAGAAAGTAGCTTCTCAAGATACTCTTCCAGATCCATAAATTGAAAAAAGCCTATTGGCTCCTCAAATTCCACCAAAATATCAATGTCATTTATTTTCTTTTCCTTTCTAACACAGGAGCCAAAAATACCTATTTCTTTCACCTTGTACTTTTGCTTTAACTCTGGTTTATGCTTTACCAGAATGTTTTTTATTTCTTCAAGGGTTTTCATATTTTTTACCACCAATTAAAAGTCAAATAGAGATCTTCAACTTAAATCTAACCCCTATTCCTTATCCTCTTTTTCAAGAATATCTTTCAATTTGTTTTTTAACATAGGGATATCCTTTTCAACTGTACCCCAGACAGCATCTATATCTACGCCAAAATAATTGTGTATCAGTTTATCTCTCATCCCAGCAATTTTACTCCTTCGGTATATTCTTGGATTCGAGATATAGCATCTAAAATATGCCTTAAGAAAACAGAATCATCTTTCTTCACTCGTATATTACCTCCATCTCCTTTTTTATCCTATCTATCAAATATGGGCTTATAGATTTTTCAGTCAGCAAATCCACCCTCATACCTACCGCATCAGACAGTTCCTGTTCTATCCCCACAAGATCAAGAAGACTTTTTCTCTCTGAGAATTCCACAATAATATCTATATCACTTTCTGGTTTTTCCTCTCCTCTTACATAAGAGCCAAAGATAGCTATCTTTCTTGCCCCTTGGTTTTTAAGTATTTGAACAATT
>QMQA01000382.1 GCA_003648845.1 Candidatus Aerophobota bacterium | reverse complement strand
GTATTAATAATAACTATAAAATTTATTTTGTCAACCTCTTTGGTCCTATTTTTCATACATAGTTATTAAATTGGAGGGATTTTGAGATAATAAAGACTACAGCAATTTAATAAGGGGGATAGGTAAGATTTTTTAATAGATTAGCAGCAAAGATAAAATCACAGATAAGATAACAAAATTTTCTGCTGGGTTATCTCAAGGGCTGGATGAACCAAATTTTAGGGAAAGTCCTGCATTATTGTCTTGTCGGTACATTTAATTAAATTTTTGTGATGGAATGGTTATTTTGTAAATTTCGGGAAATCCCGTTGGTGTTGCAGCTATGCCGCAGTTGAGGATGAAGTTTTTTATACTTCTATTTTCAGGGATGACAAATATAAATACCCACTCATAGCAATCTCCCGGTCTCATGATACCTTCGGTTTCCTCTTCAACAGGGAATATCCTTATTTGCCCTGATTTGAGGGTATTTATTATTCCAACCCATTCTGTGTAAAATATATTCTTGCACTTACATTCCAGCTCTCCCTTTATTTTTGATATCCTTTCTCCTTTTTTATAAACTCGAGTTTTTAATTTCCCTCCACTTTCGTATCTATCTACTATCACCATATCGTCGTTTCTAATATAACCCTCACCAGAATATTCCTCCCCTTTATTATCAACCGCAGATGCATTTATTTGCCGGATGTATTTTTCTCCATCATTTGTTACTTTTACCATCACCAATACAATTTCCATACTCTTTGCCACCGGATGTTCTGAAAAGAAATTATCCAGAAGGCCTCCTCCTAAGAAAACCTCAGATAAATTGGAACGTTTATACCTTTCAACTAAGAGAAGAGAAAATTTTCCATATCCGAGCTTTCTTTGAAGCAGTTTTATTTTCTCATTGATCTGCTTTATTTTCTCCTGATAGTATAGTTTTTCTTTTTCCAGCTTTTCTATCTCTTCCTTTATCTGTGATTCGTTAGATATATTAGCAGCTGCAACATTTACCCTGGAACATGGTAGCATTAAAAGAAAAACTATGGCTACAAAAATTAACAATCTTCTATATCTTTTCCTAAGACCTCTTTTTTTGCTTACTGGTCCATTCATCATATCTTTTTTTCCATAGTTCATTTAATTCTCCATCAGTATAGAATACATCAACCGATGATATTTTCTCTTCGGAATCAAGATAGGTCCATACCATAAGCTGTCTGTTTCCCCTGTACCACTCATAGGAATTACCAAAAATATCCGGTTCTTCATATGGCTTTCCATATTTGCTGGTGAGAGAATTAATAAACTGCTTAACTTTCTCTGAAGAAAAAACACTGGGAATATGAATTTGTATAACCCACAATTTATTGTCTATAAACCAGAAATCTATATCTGATCTCATTCCAAGAGATGTTTTCAAACAAGAGGTGGACAAACGAGTGCAGCCGATGAGTTTGCTCTCAGGTGGGGTTGTTTCTTTCCAGAATTCTTCTCCTTTCTGCGCCTCTTTTCTATAGGATTCTTTCAACTCTTTAACTGACATTCCAAGCTTTGCCTTATCCCATCCTTCAATTGATGCTGGCTGAGCAAATACTTGAGAGGCAAGCAATAAAGCCATACTCACACCTGTAAAGCCTGTTAAAGCTTTTTTACATCTCATCCTTATTCTCTCCTTCCAGAGTTTCACAATTAATGTATTTCTTTTTTGGCGTTTAGCAAGTATTCCGGGCAATAGATTCTATGATTATAAGTCGAGGACAGAGTTTATAATCCAACCCTCACTCTATAAATTACCTTGATCTCCTGGTTCCGGGGGATATTTACCTCGAACCTTACTGTAAAGGCATCAATTTTTTGGTAAGGGTGGGTGCTTTTTATTATCTGCCAGTTACCTGATAATGGTTCAATTATTCCCACCGTTACATCTTTTTCTTTGTGATTTTTTATTGTAATCTCCCACTCTGATTCACGGAGTTTGGAGGTAATTTCTCTGTAGTCCGTCTGAACTCTCTCTGCCACCATATCAAAAGCCTCGCCAACTTTAAACCTTACTTCCTCATCTTTCGGGGTATGTTGTATCCTGTCCTCACCTATAAACTGTAAGCTTCCATTCTCTTCTTTGTAGACACGCATAACCCCCGCCGGGAGAGGAATGCCCAGATTATTGTCTTTGGAATTCTTAAATTTAATATAAACACTTACTGGTTGTTTTACTGCTTGCTCACCGCGAGGTTCTATAAAATAGCTCTCGGTACCATAGACCAGGAGCTCTTTTTGTGTATTTACATCAAAAGCCTTCAGCAGGCTTATCTGTTTTGTCTCGTTGTTTTTTATGGTAATTTGTCTTTTGAGCTCGTACAGGTGATATTCAGAAAAGCCCCTTTCTTCAAATTGAGGAGCCCCGGCCACTTCCAGAGATTTCATCAGGTAATCTCCACGAGTTTCTTCAACCCGGTGGACTTTGCCGGCTATCAGTTTTAAACGGGCATTTTTGTAAGTTGCCCCACTTTTATTATCCAGGCTGACCCATGCAG
>QMQA01000381.1 GCA_003648845.1 Candidatus Aerophobota bacterium | reverse complement strand
TATTAAGAGTATTGAAGGAGCGAAAGTAATCAATGGTAAACTGAAAATCGATTTTCCACAGGCCAATTCAGATTTCACTCGTAAGGTTATAAAAATAGAGGTCGAGTAAGGGGGTAGTAGTTATGAGGTTTTGTAAACTGATTGTTTTATTTTTTCTGGCTACTGTAGTTATTTTTGCTCAGTCAAGTGAGCTGCTGTTTTTTTCTCCCTGGTCTCTACCGATTTTGAGAGATTCTAGGTTATATCAGATATCCAGTTTCGACAGGACAGGTGGTAATGATGATAGAATTAATCTTAAACCTGACGAAACGAGAGTGATAGCAAATATAGATGGGCCCGGTATTATAACGAGGATATGGATTACGATAGATTCTCGTGATCCATATTTTTTGAGGAGGATATTACTAAGAATGTATTGGGACGGTGAGAAAAATCCTTCTGTGGAAGTTCCAGTTGGTGACTTTTTTGGTACCGGTTTTGAATATCGGCATTATGTATCTCAATTTGTGGGAATGAGTAGCGGAGGATATTATTGTTATTTTCCGATGCCTTTTAACAAATCTGCAAAGATTGAAGTGGTTAACGAAACCGGGATGGAAGTTTATGCCTTTTACTATCATATAGACTATCAGAAGGTAAAGGAGGAGTTACCTGAAAATGTTGGTTATTTTCATGCTTTTTGGAAAAGAGATATAAAGATGAATAGTAAAAAGAACTATGTTGTTTTAGAAGCAGAAGGAGAGGGTCAGTTTGTTGGGCTTAATATGAATATGCAGAGTTATGATGGAAGGCTATGGTTTCTTGAGGGTGATGAAATGGTTTATGTAGATGGAGAGAAGTTTCCATCTGTGTATGGTACAGGTACGGAGGATTACTTTACTTCGGGCTGGTATTTTAATAAAGGCGAATTCTGTGCTCCATACCACGGTTTGATAATAAAAGATGATTCTCTTGCGAGGATAGCTGCTTATAGATTTCATGTTGGGGATGCTATTCCTTTTAATAAATCCTTAAAGTTTACAATTGAACATGGACATGCGAATACTGAGGTTGTAGATTATTCGAGCACCGCCTACTGGTACCAGAAAGAACCGCATAAGCCATTTCCTCCTATGATAAAGGCAAGTTTGAGAATACCATTGAGAGTTGTTGTACCAGCAGATGTGATTGAAGGTGAGGATTTTAAACCGAAAGGGAGAAATATTGAGTATTCTATAGAAGATATGTCTGATTACGGTCCAGATTGGAGTGGTTTGAAACAATTAAGAGTGACAACCAGAGGAAAAGGTAGAGAGTTTTATATAACTTTGGATGGTCTGGAAGAAGATAAGTACAACCTTGATGTTTATTATACAAAGGGAGAGGATTACGGAAACTATAAAATCTTTGCTAATGGAAAAACATTAGGAAAGATAGAAGGGTTTTCTGAAACAGTTGTACCTGCAGGTAAAGTATCTCTAAAATCGATCACACCTGATAAAAAAGGTAAGATAAAATTAAGTTTTAAATGTACCGGTAAGGCAAAGAAGTCATCTGGTTATGCAATTGGAATAGATGCGTTACATGTTGAACCTGACAGAAAATATATTTCCGAATGGTATATAATAGGCCCCTTTCCGAATCCAAGAAGGTCAGAGAAAGAAAGACTGGGGCTGGATATCGTATATCCACCTGAAAGGGAGATAAATTTTGAAAAAGTTTATGTAGGTGCTGATAGCCAGCTGGTTTCGTGGAAACTTTATAAGACTCCAAAAGATGGTAGGTTCCATTTATGGGATAAAGTCAAACCATATGAGTTGGTGGTAACCTATGCATTTACCTATATATATTCTCCCAACGAGAGAGATGTGCCACTGTTGATCGGGTCTGATGACGGTATAAAGGTTTTTGTTAATGGAAAGCCTGTTTATAAAAAGTTACTAGTGAGAATTTCAGAGCCTGATCAAGATAGAATTAATATTCACTTGAAGAAAGGATGGAATACTCTTCTTTTAAAGATTGAAAATAACTTCGGGGGATATGCCTTTTTTGCGAGAGTTATAGACTTTGATAACGAGCTTATAATAACTCCGGTAAGAAAGTGATTTTTTGAGGGAATAATGAGTCAGAGGGAATTAGCAAAATCGATCATTGTAATTTTGTTGCCCCTTGAGGCGCTATTATGCTTTGAGATTACAGATAGATATCTGATTTTGAATGCAAAACCGGATGATCCGCTTTTTACAACATACGCTGCGGCGATTGAAAGATCAAGATTGTATGGAGATAAAGCATATTTTATGAATTATTTCTCTGAAAATGAACCAATTGTTTTTACCAGTCAGTATGCGGGTGACTGGTTTATTTGTTGGAAGATAAATGGTGTTGTTATTGATGATATCTGGAAGTATTATAAAAAACCTATAGTTATTGCCTCTTTTCCGGATATGGCCGTTTTGAAATTTAGCCCATTTGAGGGGGTTGAAGTTGAGGCTGTTTTTTTTGTATACAGTTCTTCTGTTGCTTTAATCGATATGGTGATAG
>QMQA01000380.1 GCA_003648845.1 Candidatus Aerophobota bacterium | reverse complement strand
TCTCTGTCCCTTTCCTCTATTGGGATGTCATCTCCTGTCTCTGCCTCAGGATCAAATGTTGAGATTGGTGCAGCAACATAGAGGGGTACACCGAACTCCTTTGCCAGAACTCCCAGCATGAGCGTGCCGATCTTATTTGCCGTATCTCC
Organism: Candidatus Aerophobota bacterium; assembly: GCA_003648845.1. The sequence goes on along the minus strand of QMQA01000380.1, from coordinate 2,375 downwards.
ATTCATGGCTATCCTATCTGCGCCAACTATTATCATATCCACGTTTTTATTTTTCAGTACACTTGCTGCCATATTGTCCGTTATCAGGGTTGTTTTTATACCTGCGTGGAGCAATTCCCAGGTCGTGATGCGGGCCCCCTGCAGAAGTGGCCTTGTTTCATCAACATACACGTGTATATTTTTACCGTTTTGCCTGGCAAGGAACATGGGAGAGAGGGCTGTTCCGTACATGGCAGTTGCAAGCCCCCCTGCATTGCAGTGGGTTAGTAGTGTATAGCCATCTTTTATAAGCTTTTCTCCGTTTTTTCCTATTGTAAGGCACACCTCATTGTCCTCATCTATCATTCTGATACACCTTTTAAGAATAATTTCTTTCAATTTTTCCGTCTTTTTCTCCTCTGTATCCTTTACGGTTTTCCTCAGCTCAGCTGTGGCCCAGAATAGATTTACAGCTGTTGGACGGGAGCTCTCAATATATCTGCAACTCTGTTCAAATGCTTCTAGAAATCCATCAAGATCTTTTCCAAAGTAGTCTTTTATACCGAGATAAACGCCGAACGCACCTGCTATGCCTATGGCCGGTGCTCCTCTTATTCTCAACTTCTTAATTGCTTCCCACATCTGATGGATATTTTCTATGGGGATGTAAACTTCCTCCAGTGGTAGGCGGGTCTGATCTATGATTATTACTCTACCATCTTCCCATCTAATCGTTGGAACCGGCATTGTTTTGCACCTCGCATTTTGAATTCATGGATACATTGATCTTTTAAATTAAAACAACAGGCGATTACGGGACAAGAAATAAATGCTTTATTCGTTATAAATCTTTTTGGTTCTGGTTCAGAAGTTAGGTTTAAGTATGGGATTGAGCTTCAAGGTTGTATAAAAGTTTATGGGTTAAAGAAGGTTTTAATAAAGCTTTTCAGTAAAAGACGAGTGGTGGTTGATAAAAATCTTAAAGTGGATTTTTTTGATTTTTTTTCAGATTTTTTTCTTTTTTTTTCTTGCCTTTGATATCATGGTGATTATAATTTCATTACTTAAAACTTGTATAGAGGGTTAATAGACATGTGTGGTATTGTTGGTGGGATTGATACAAATGGCGGATACCTTAACGGTTCTGATTTTATTGAAGCTATTAGCGTTCAGAAGGAAAGAGGCAATGGGCTTGGAGGAGGGTATGCAGCTTATGGGATATACCCGCATTTTAAAGAGGACTATGCGTTGCATGTGGCCTGTGATAATGAAAAGGCTACAAGGGAGGCGGATGATTTTATAAGGGCCCATCTCTACGTGAAACTTTCAGAGGATATTCCAACAAGAGAGGTAAAAACAATACACTGGCATCCAATTATGAAAAGATATTTCACGCTCCCTGGACCTAATAATGAGGATATTCAGCTTTTTAACCTGGCACCTGGCACAGTTCTTACAGAGAAGGAAATCGTTGAGGAATATATGAAAAACTTTGTCTTCAGTTTTAACAAATCGATAGATGGTGGATTTGTTATGTCATGTGGCAAAAATATGGGTGTGTTTAAGGGAGTTGGTTATCCGGAGGAAATAGGTGAGTTTTTTATGATCGATAAGATGAAGGCAAGTATCTGGATGGTACACAGCAGGTTCCCGACAAATACCCAGAGCTGGTGGGGAGGTGCTCATCCGTTTTCAATGCTTGAATGGTCGGTTGTTCATAATGGTGAGATTACCTCGTATGGAGTTAACAGGGAATATCTGAGGATGTTTGGTTATGAATGTACCCTGAAAACTGACACAGAGGTTGTTAGCTACCTTTTTGATCTGTTAATAAGAAGGTTCAGGCTCTCTCTCAGGGAGGCATGTACCGTGATGTCCCCACCAAGGTGGTCTGAAATTGATGAGATGTCTGAGCCCGAGCGGTTGAAGGTTACAAAACTCAGGCAGTACTATCCCCAGGCACTTCTAAACGGTCCCTTTGCCATCCTTGTCTCTGATGGGAATATGCTTCTCGGCATGAATGACAATGCCAAACTGAGGTCGCTTGTTGTGGCAAAGGATAAGCACAGATATTTCTTTTCCAGTGAGGAATGTTCGTTTGAAATATTGTGCCCACAGAGGGAGAAAACCTGGATGTTACCTGGAGGAAAGCCTGAAATTATAACAATGAAGGATACCGTTCATGTCGCATGAATGGTCAAATCCATATGATAGAGCAAAACTATAATTTTGAATACGAATTTGGTGATAAATACCAGGATAAAAATGAACTGCGGGATAGAAGTTGAGGCTTTTGCATTTTTGATAGCTTTTCTTAATAATCCTTTGATATCTGTTATGTGGCTCCGAGGTTATTAAAATCTTAAAGTTTGTCCTGATAAGGATGTTGATAAAGT
>QMQA01000379.1 GCA_003648845.1 Candidatus Aerophobota bacterium | reverse complement strand
TGGCGGGGCCGACGGGACTCGAACCCGCGACCTCCAGATCGACAGTCTGGCATTCTGGCCAACTGAACTACGGCCCCGCATACCTGTGGTGGGCGGAACAGGGATCGAACCTGTGACCTCTGCCGCGTGAAGGCAGCGCTCTCCCGGCTGAGCTATCCGCCCCTATTTCAGAATGCTTTATAAATAAGGCTTAGATAGAGTAGAGTTTACTGTTAATTTTCTCTTTTTTGTTTCGGTGTCCAAATGATGTCCATTTTATTGCGGAATGTCTCCGCTACCTTCTTTGATGGCCAGGTAAAAGTTATTTTAGTGTCTATAATATATATGATTTTCTGCCGAAAGTCAACATCTCGCATCAAATCATGTCAATTAAATTTTAAATTATGGCTTTTGAATGCAGTGAAATAAATTTACCTCCATCAAAAATCATGAAATCCTGTAAAAAGAAAAACGGTGGAAATTACCTGCTGGAGCAAATATACAAGTATGGACTGATGTTATTTACTGTTTGCCATCTTGCGAATTATCTGCTCAGGACCTGGTGGAGCATAAAAAAAGACGAAACATAAAGGTTCAGAGCCGGTATTCTTGAAAACATGTTTTATTCCTGGAGGAACATATACCACAGTTTCCGGTTCTAAAGGAAAGGTTTCTCCTTCCTCCACTTCAAGTATCCCTTTTCCTCTGTAAATAAACATAATTTCCTCTTCCTTTTCGTGGCTGTGGTAGGGAATTTGACTGTTTACTGGAATTTCACAAGACCCACAGGAGATGTTTTTTGCTCCTCTTTCCCTATCAACCCATAGACGAATGACCCTATCAGGGTTCTTTGCCTCCACAAAAAGAGCATCCTCCTTACCAATCACATATTGCATGAACTCCTCCTTTCTCCCTGTTTGCTTTCTTTTCAAGTTTTCAGTCTACTTTTTAAACAATTTCCGCCAGTTTAAGCTCTTCATGATTAATCTTTGAGCACTTTTTCTCAAAAGAAACTATTTACCTGATCCGCGCTTTTTTAATATTATAGCCTAACATCTATTTGTCAAGCCAGGATCCGGTATTATACGGACTACCAGCATGAGACACCTAACTTTTTAATATCTGCTCTCTATGCCTTTTACATACAAGCAGTTATACTTCCTCGCAGGTACACTCATCGTAAGGTTTACCGCATCCCTCGCAGACTCCATCTACTATTTTTCTTCCGCACCTGCAAAGGGTACAACCACAACTCTTGCACATATTTTTTACCTCCCTCTTTATTTGGGCTTAAAATTGACTATTTTTTCTCTTTTTCTTCAGATACAATTTTAACCTTGGGTTTACCCAAAAAATTGTAAATGCTTAATCCCAGAGCAATCAAAGCTATCACAAAAGCTGCTACAGCCATTTTTTCCTCCTTTTTAAAATATTTTTGTTACTTTTACCTCCACCTTTTTTACATCGGGAACCCCGACTTGTTCCATGAGATATTTTTTAACCATCTCTTGAAAATCATTTATCAGATGAGGAATCCCTCCTTCTACCTCACCATGTGCTGATAGGGTTACATAAGATTCCACTCCTTCTTTTACATGTTTTATCCTTATCCTTACATCTTTTACCTCTTCTGTTCTTTTTCCTATCCTTTGAATAAACTTGGATATTGCTTTTGTGGAAATATTTAGAGGTCCTAAAGGATTGGAAAGGGTAATTAATCCACCTTTAAGCCAGGTTGATATTGGTAGATAAATACTGAGAGCAAGAAGAAATAGAAAAACAACTCCTGTAGCTGTTCTGATAATAAGTTCATCCCACATCCTCCTTAGAGCAAGGTATACAACGAACTGTGAGATAAGTTCTGTATCTGCTAAAAATCCAGCTAAAGAAAATGCTCCCAGGGCAACTAAGCCCACTCCCCATAAGACTTTTTGATAAATTCTCAATTCTCCCCTCCTTTCTTATTAAGAATTTAAATTTTTTCTTTCAAGTTTTTATTTTTTTCCAAGCAAGTATAGACCAGATATTACTTACTATTGTGATGCTCTTAAATAGCGATTGTCTTTATTTTGCAATAATGGATGCAACAGAGAGAAGTTTGAGAGTTTTAAGTTAAGGTCTTAATTTCTTAACCCTGCGTTGTTCTTTCTCATAAAGGACATCTTGTGTAGGTTTTGGAGACCTGCGGTAGGAAATTCTTTTTCTGCCCGGGTAAGGACCAGGTTACCCACTTATTTAGGTCATTACGGGAAGCTAACCAGTTGACCCGAGATACTCATCCACCTCTAAAACATCTATCTTGAGCTACAGGTTATATTACCATCTTTCTTTTATCATGTCAATCAAAAGCAGTTAAAAACCAATTATTGTCACGTAAGCAATGTTATGGGCATGGTCAGATACTCTCTCCAGATTTCTTATTATATCTAAATAAATTGGACCAGCTTCTGCTTTACAGATTCCCTTTTTCAATCTTTCGAAATGATTTTTCTCCAGTTCTTTTTGCATATGATCAACTACCACTTCTAAATCCAGTACCTTCTGTGCCAGTTC
>QMQA01000378.1 GCA_003648845.1 Candidatus Aerophobota bacterium | reverse complement strand
TATTCCTAAAAATGAGATAAGAAAATTAGCTGTTGCCACCGAAGATACCGAATTTGGCTCAGCTGCACGGGAGCAAATCCATAAATTCGCCTCTGAACGGGGGTATGAAGTGGTGGAATCCTTCCTGTATGCACATGCATCACCAGACCTGACCAGCGAAAGCCAGAGACTGGTTACCTCCGGAGCCGATGTTTACCTGTTTGCCTCTTATCTTGCAGATTCTATTCTTTACATCAGGACTCTAAAAGCGATGCGTGCTACACCTAAAATAATCTGGGGTCAGGATGCCGGTTTCATCATTCCAGATTTTGCCAAGACACTCAGAGCTGATATAAATGGTGTTATAACCCGTGCGGTCTTCGCCGCTACCCTGGCCAAGGTTAAACCAATAGCAGCCAGAATTAATAAGCTCTACAGAGAAAAGACAGGTTATGACTTCTCCGGCGCCTCAGCAAGAGCGTTTACTGGACTTCAAACCTGGGCTTACGCATTGAACAAAGCCGGCTCAACCGACCCTGAAGCTCTCAGAAAGGCATTTAACGAACTTCATATTCCAGCAGAAGAACATATCATGCCCTGGGGTGATATAGAATTTGGCTCACTTTTCCCCGGTGAAACACACCAGAATATAGGTGGAACAGGGATAATTGCGCAATATCAATGGGACGAGAAAAAAGGAGAGCTTACATTTGAAGTGATTTATCCCTTCGAATATGCGACCGCCGACATGATATACCCTTTCCCGGGCTGGAAGTAAAAAAAGTATCAAAGGATAAAAAGGCGAGCCTGTCCTCCTGAGAGGAAAATAACATATTGCAGAAAATATAATTTAAAGGTCCTCTCAGGAGGTGCAAGCTACGTTTGTTTCCTCAAGTTGTTAAAAGACCGACAACTCTCTCTGGCTTTTCAAATAAAGGAAAAATGACCTTAGCAGCAGAAATAACGGTTGCAGGCATATTGATGGGGTTTATCTTTGCCCTTGCGGCTTTAGGGTTAACTCTTATCTTTGGCGTAATGAATATCGTCAACTTTGCCCATGGCGAATTCCTGATGATAGGAATGTACAGTGCCTTTTTAACCTCAACCTTCCTTTCCATTGAACCACTTCTTTCCCTGCCCTTTGTAGCACTGGTAGGTTTTTTATTGGGTATTATGAGTTATTATCTTCTCATCCGTTATCTTCTACGAGGACCCATGATAGCCCAGCTTTTCGGGACATTCGGGTTGATGCTATTCCTGCGGTATTTTGTGATGTTTGTCCTGGGACCAAATCCTCGGGCAATTCATAAGGGAATTCTCATAGGAAAGATCCTCTCTTTTGGTCCCCTTACACTTGATGTAAGCAAGCTGGCTGCGGCGGGATTCAGCTTAATGCTATTTGTACTAATCTCCTGGATGATAGAGAAAACAAAGTTAGGAAGAGCTTTAAAAGCTACTTCTATTGACGCAGAGGCGGCTGGATATATGGGCATAGATACCGAAAAGATGAATGCCCTGGCCTGGGGGATTGGTGGAGCTACTGCAGGAATAGCAGGAGGACTGCTGGCCAACTTCTATTATATAACCCCTACTGTGGGAATGCTTTTTGTTATGATTGCTTTTACAACTGTTGCTCTGGGCGGGTTCGGAAGTGTCAAAGGAGCTTTTATTGCCGGTTTGATTGTGGGCTTAATTATGATGACAGCCGGTCATTATTTAAGTCAAATAAAACTTACCTTTGTCTATCTTGCTTATTTTCTGGTGGTAGTACTTAAACCTCGTGGCTTTTTTGGTTGGTAAAATGAAAACTGTCATTGGAGTATTAAAGGACGCATTTTCGCTAAATGACCTTCCTTTATCTGAGAGGATTGCTTTTTTAGCTTTCCTTATTTTCATCTTTTTCTTTCCCTGGATTGCACATACTTCTTATCTTAGAGCAGTTATGATCAATTTCCTCCTTTTCGCAATGTATGGCCTGGGATGGAACCTCATAGGAGGCTATGGTGGACAGGTAGACCTGGGGCAGGCCAAAAACGTGGGGTTTGGAGCTTATGCTACCGCTCTTATGATAAGCTGGTGGGGTGTCCCGTTCTGGGTTACTGTGCCTGTAGGTATTGCAGTTGCTGTTGCAGAGTCATTTGCTGTCGCCTATCCTATGTTCCGACTGCGGGGTCATTACTTTGCCATCGCCACCCTCTGCGTTGCCCTGGTATGGCAACAACTTTTCCTCTTCTGGAACTGGACTGGAGGAGCAAGAGGTGTGGAGCTGCCAATAAAATCCACTCCCAACTTTACCTATATGCAGTTTGGTGCAGTTGGCTATCACTACTTTATTTTCGCTCTTTTTATGGCAGAGTTTCTTTTTATGAACTGGTTCAGGAAGTCAAAAATGGGCTATGAGCTACAAGCCGTCAGGGATAATGAAGATGCTGCGGCAAGCCTGGGAATCAATGTTACCTGGACAAAAGTCAAAGCCTATCTCCTTACTGCGGCCATGGGAGCAGTAGGCGGTAGTTTTTATGCAGTTTATCATCTGTATATTGATCCACGATC
>QMQA01000377.1 GCA_003648845.1 Candidatus Aerophobota bacterium | reverse complement strand
CCTGGGCTAATTTTGCTGCCTCTTCCTTTTTACCCTCAACAATTACCTGTGCCATTTTTTCAAACATTTCTTTCCTTTCCATCTTCTATACCTCCTGGCTTTGAATTTCCTTCGGTAAAGAAAGAAAGAAGATTAACCACCAACCACTCACCTGAAGTGCTTAAATGGCTTATCCTCTTTTCCTTGCTTTTAAAGAGCAGATGTTGTTTTTCCATTTAAGAGGATAAGCCATTTTTTTCTTATTGATCAAGACCTCCGTAATTTACAATACTTATTATACTGCCCTTCGAGACTCATTGTCTATCTCTTTTATCGTTGACTCAAGTATATCAAGACCGGTATCCATTAACTCTTTTGAGATAATAAATGGGGGAAATATCCTTACTCCCACACCCCCGGATACCATTAAAACTCCCTTTTTAAACATCCTTTCTACAAAATCTTTATTATCTATAGGCTCTTTCGTTTTTCTATCTTTAACAAGTTCGATACAGATTGCCAGCCCCTTACCTCTTACATCTCCTAAGACTTCATATTTTTTCTGCATCTCCTTCAATTTACTCAATGTGTACTCGCCAAGTTCTTCTACCCTCTTCATTAAGTTCTCTTCAAGAAGTATATCAAGAAAAGCCATACCGGTGGCACATGAGATGGGATTTCCTCCTGTTGTAGTGCAATGTGCCCCAGCAGGTAAATCCATTACATCTTTCCTGGCTGCTGCAACCGATAAAGGAAGTCCTCCTCCAATACCTTTAGCAAGAGTCGCTATATCTGGAACTACACCCCAGTGCTCTATGGCTAAGAATTTTCCAGTACGTCCACATCCTACCTGAACTTCATCGTCTATCATTAAAAAGCCATACTTGTCTGCAAGTTTCTTTAGTTTTGGAAAAAACTCGGGAGGAGGAATTATGTACCCATTCTCTCCAGCGATAGACTCAAAAAAGAAACCAACAACTTCCTCCGGTGGTGCAAATTTTTTCAGAACCCACTCGTCTATAAAATCAACGCACCAAAGATCGCAATCAGGATAAGTAAGTTTAAAGGGACATCTATAGCAATACGGATAGGGAACTAAGATTACTCCAGGCATCAGGGGGTGAAAGTAACGTCTCTGTACAGGAGATGTAGATGAGAAAGCCATTGTTCCAAAAGTTCTACCATGAAATGAACCAATAAACCCAATAAACAGTTGTCTTCTCGTATGATGTCTTGCTATCTTTAATGCAGCTTCGTTTGCTTCAGTACCACCACTAGCAAAGAAATACTTGCATTGCATCGGCATTACCTCGTTCAATTTCTTAGCCATCTCAACAGGCTCTCTAAACCGAAAATCCGTGTAAGAGTAGTGCATGAAGTTCTTTGCTTTATTTGTCATAGCCTCCACTACTTTGGGATGACACTGTCCTAAATTCAAGACGCCCAATCCAGAGTTCCAGTCAATGTACTCATTTCCATCAACATCATACACAATCGCTCCTTTTCCACCAGCTACAACAAGTGGGTAATAAAAGGGCCTGTTATAAGGGGCCATTACTTCACTATCCTGCTCCATCCACTTTTTAGCCTCTGGCCCAGGTGGTGAAACCACAATATTTGGTATTTTCTTTGACATAGTATCCTCCTATAAATATTTTTTTAAAGCTTTCCTTCCCGGAAAAATGCCAAATATTTGGCACAATATTCATCCCTACCTAAAAGAGCCTCCCCTGCTTTAATTGCTGAGATTATTCCCTTATCTTGAGGGTCGCAAATAACTGAGTCTAATCCGGCCGCCATAGCCATCAATAGAAAAGCCCTATTGAGAAGGCCTCTTTTGGGTAAACCAAAAGAGATATTACTAAGACCACAAATAATATGAATTCCCTTAAAGGAAGTAGCGATCTTTTTTATAGATTCAAGAACCATTACTCCAGATTTTGAGTTAGTACTGATGGAATGAACAACAGGATCAATATAAATATCTTCCAGGGGAATTTCATTCTCTGTCAAAGTTTTTACCAGTTTTTCAGCAATCTCACATCTTCTTTCTGCATCCTCAGGAACTCCTCTATCATCTATGGTTAAAGCTACTATCTTGCTATTGAACCTTTTAATAAGGGGAAGAATTCTCTCTATTCTTTCTTTCTCTGCTGTGATGGAATTAACCAGAGCTTTACCCCTATGCTCAGCTAATCCAGCCTCTATTGCCTCAGGATTAGGACTATCTATGCAAAGAGGAACATCTACTACCTGTTGGACAACTTTCACTATCCACCGCATATCCTCAACTTCTGTATGTATCCTGGTCCCCACATTCACATCTATCATATCCGCACCAGATTCAACTTGCTTGCTGGCAAGATTTTGAATAAAGACAGTATTCCTCGTCTTTACTGCCTCCTCAATGCCTTTAAGACTGGTGTTGATCTTTTCACCTATTATGAGCATCCCTTTAACCTCCTTGCTTACGACTTATCCTCTCTTTTTGTCCTTAAAAGGAGGCTGCCTTTATTTGAGTAGAGTTCTACTTTACTATATCTACAGTTTAGGATT
>QMQA01000376.1 GCA_003648845.1 Candidatus Aerophobota bacterium | reverse complement strand
GATAGTGAGAGTGTAGAAAAACAGCTTCTGGAAGCTGAACAGGAACTTGAGACTGCAAGGCTTCAGTATCAGGAGCAAAGGAAAGCCCTGTTCAGAAAGATCTTACAGATTGAAAAGTTGAAACTTCAAAGAGAGAATATAAAGGAAGAATTAGATATGCTGGAAAGCACTCTTGATAAAAAGAGAATACTGCATGAAAGAGGTGGTATCACAGATGAAGCGTTTGAAAGTTTAGTATTTTCCATTGAATCGAAAAAAAGAGAACTGGGAATATTGGATAAAGAAATAGAGGTTCAGGAGTTTGGTTTTAGAGATGAGGATATTCTTCAGGAAGGATATATGGTCCCAGATGATCCTGAATATAAAAAGGAGCTTCTTGTATATATAAATACGAAGCTTCAGCGAAAACAAATTGAGTTTGCGAAAATCAGAGTGACCAAAGCAGAGCTTGCCATGGAGAGGGCTAAATGGTTGATGTCCCTGAGAACGATAAGGGCTCCAATAAGTGGGATTGTTACAGAAATAGATGGGCATCCTGGAGAGAAGATCAGGCAGGATCAGCCTATTACCACAATAATAGATGACTCTGTTCTAAATGCGAGGGCCTCTTTCTCAGAGGGTTACTATTCACATTTCAAAACTGGCATGGCAGTGGATGTTTATATTAATGCTACCAGTGAAAAAATAACGGGTAAAATAATGGGTATTAATCCTGTTGTGAACCCTGAGACGAGAAGCATCGGGATTGATTGCGAGGTCTTGAACAAGAAAGAACTTCTACCGGGTATGTCTGTCAGGATAGTTTTCCCCATTTCAAGAAAAATAAGGGATATTGTAATACCGGCTGAGAGTTGCCTTCTGGATGGCGTGGGCAATGTATTTGTATTGATCGTTTCGGACTCTGAGAGGGTTTTTAGAAAGAGTATAATTGTTGAAAAATCAAATAGTTTCAATATGGAAGTATTCTCTGAAGGGCAGGCCGATGGAGGTGGACTTTCCAGTTGTAATTATGTAACGGTAAAAGAGGGATTGAAAGATGGAGATTTAATTCTTTTGAAACCATTATCCAATATTGCTGATGGAACCAGGATCAGATATAGAGAAGCTGAGCAGTATGGGGGAACTTAATCTATTTGTGAAAGGTTTTTTGTAAATGAAATTTGGATCGAAATGGTGCTCTTGTTGGTTTTACATTCTGGTGCTGGTGGTTTTTCTACTGGTGCTCTTTGGTTGTTCTCTGGATAGATTTTCTGAGTTCTCGATTGTATCCTCGAGCCTCTCTTCAAATGGTATTATTGGAACAGAAAAGGAACCCATAACTCTTACTTTTACAAAAGAGATCGCCAAACCGGGTGCTTCGGTATACATAAGGGTTGAGGATGACAATGGCTCCTCTATTGGTATAAAGTGCACGGTTGATGAAAAGGCAATGATTATTGTACCTGATGAAAAATGGAAACCGTATACCAGGTACTGGCTAATCATTGATAGAGGATTAACCGATGTTTATGGCAGATCTCTGGATAATAATTACTACATTCCCTTTCAATCTACCGATGCTCTCCTTCCTGTTTCTGCAATAATTATTTCACCAGAGGTTAAAAATAATAAGATAGAAGAAGAGATAGATGTATTTGAGATACTATTTAGCTCACCGGTTGACAAGGAATCGATTGTGAGGGCTTTTTCTATTGTGCCTGATCTTGATGGATATTTTGAATGGATTGAGCCAGAAGATTTATCTGAAAAAGAGGATTTGATTTCTCTGGGCTATACAGGCGATAAACTTATTTTTACTCCTTTGGAGCCAATTATCCCAAATAACGTATATTCAGTGATTATATCTGAAGGTGGACTTGATAAAAGCGGGTTTCATATTAAAAGATTTGAAAGAAGTTTTGAATACAAACCAAATACCCCTTTTCCTGCGGTGGATAGGATTTTAGTTGATAATGAAGTGATATTTGATCTGAGTGCCCTCAATCAAAACTCAGGCAATCAAAGCTGTCTTCAGTGTGAAAACATTAGAATTGAAAACAAAACTTTCATAATAACGTATGACAGGGCTGAAAAAAATTGTGAAGTTCAATTTGAGTTCTCTGAACCGATTGATCCTGTGAGCTTTAAGGAAAAATTGAGTATATCTCCTTCTGCAGAGTTTGAACTTCAGTGGTACGGACAGTCCCTGGCAGGTATCAGATTACAGGAAAATCTGGAAATCCAAAAGTATTACAGTATTGAACTAAAAAATGGAGTTGAATCAAACGAGTCCATTCTGATGCAGTACGGTTACCTTATTGAAATTTTTACGGGAGGAGATTTCAGCACCTTTTTGAGTTTCTATGCAGATGATTTTACCACACTCCAAATTAATGGTGAACTTTTTGATGATGATTTGCCAGTGGTTATTGATTCCGTTCAGACCGGTAAAGATGATGAAGCTTATTTCATCAGGATTGTTTATACAGACCAGGCAGAAAATCCAGATCCGTATTCGCTTAAGGCAACAGTTGATATAAAACTATTGTTTGAAAATCCACTAT
>QMQA01000375.1 GCA_003648845.1 Candidatus Aerophobota bacterium | reverse complement strand
TGTCCTCCCCATGAGTATGAGCCTGCTAAAACAGGCTCACTAAGAAAAGTTCTAACTGAGATTTTGGAGGGACAGTTAAAAGGTTGAGAGAAATTACTTAATTCCTGTGGGTACGTATTTATACCTTCCTGTAGTTGATGGTTGAAAGGAGTTATCCGATGAGAGCAGCTGTTTGGTATGGTGATGGAAAGATAAAACTTGAGAAGCGAGACAAACCCTCTTTAAAAGAAGGAGAAGTTTTAATAAAGGTTAGGGCTTGTGGTATCTGTGGAACAGATTTGATGATTTACAATGGGAAATTTCCCCGCTCCCATCCTCCTCTTATTCCTGGCCATGAGTTTTCTGGAGAGGTAACTGCGATAAGGGATGCCCATTCTAATCTAAAAATAGGAGATAGAGTAGTGGTGAATCCCCTTTTGTTTTGTGGTAGATGTACTGCCTGTAAGAGGGGTTTTACCAATGCCTGTCCAAAACTGGGATTAATAGGGGTTGATATAGATGGCGCCTTTGCAGAGTATGTGAAGGCCTCCTCTGAGAAGGTGTTAAGGATACCTTCTGATTTCCCTTTTGATGTTGCGGCTTTAGTTGAGCCTGTAGCTGTAGCTTTCCATGCAGTTAGAATCTCAGCTTGTGAGGTTGGCGACTCTATCCTGGTTTTGGGAGCAGGACCTATTGGCATACTCATTGCTATGATTGCAAGAATAGCTGGAGCATCTGAGGTTATTCTGGCAGAGGTTTCCAGATATCGGCTTGATTTTGCTGAAAAACTTGGGTTTTCGGTGATTGATTCTACAAGAGATGATCCTGTACAGAAAATTCATAGTATTACCAAAGGAGAGGGTGTAGATTTAGTATTTGATACAGCAGCTGTTCCTCAAATGGCAGGTAAACTTATTGCTTTAACAAGGCCTAAGGGTAAGATAATTATCGTTGGACTTTACAAACAGCTTGCAAAAATAGACCTTTTGAATATGATTTTCAAAGAAGCCCATCTTCAAGGCTCAAGGGTTTACACTGAGGTGGATTTTGAAAAAGCTGTTAAACTTGTCACCTCAGAGAAGCTAAAAGTAGATTCCTTGCTCACCAACCAACTGCACCTGGGTGAGGCGATAGAAGGTATAGGGCTGTTGGAGAAAGGTGAGGATGTGATGAAGATAATTTTATCTCCCTGATGGAAGGTGATATACCCATGCTAAAGGGATTAGTATTTGATATACAAAGATACTCCATTCATGATGGACCCGGAATTCGGACTCTGGTTTTTATGAAAGGTTGCCCTCTTCATTGCCTCTGGTGTTGCAATCCAGAATCTCAGTCCCCCTCTCAAGAGATTATGTTTACTCCCATCAAATGTATCGGATGTGGAAGGTGTGTCAAGGTTTGTCCTACAGGTGCTGCGGGGAAAAAAAATCCACTGGAAGCTCACCAGCTCTGTGTTGTCTGTGGAAGGTGTGTTGAGGCTTGTCCCAGCACTGCAAGACAGATGGTTGGAAGGTATATGATGGTAGATGAGGTTATAGAGGAGGTAGAAAAGGATATCCTTTTCTACCAGCGCTCAGGGGGAGGAGTAACGGTAACTGGAGGAGAACCTCTGATGCAGGCAGATTTTGTCAGGATGCTTCTTAAAAGCTGTAAGGAAAAAGGTATTCACACTGCTATTGAAACCTGTGGTTATGCCAGATGGGAGGATTTCAAAAAGGTACTTGAGTATGTAGATCTTGTGCTTTATGATATAAAGCATATGGATACTCAAAGGCACAAAGAGCTCACCGGGGTTGGAAATGAGTTAATCCTTCAAAACGCTAAAAAAGTAGCTGAATTAGGAAAAGATATGATAATCCGGGTACCTGTTATTCCTAACTGCAATGACTCCCTTAAAAATATGCAGGCCATTTCTGAATTTGCAAGAACCTTACAAGGGGTAGAGGAAATTCATTTATTACCCTATCATCGCCTGGGTGAATCAAAATATGATAGATTAGGTAAGAATTACAAACTTAAAGGGGTAAAACCCCTTGATAAAGAATCCTTATCCGAGCATAAAAAGATTATAGAATCGTACAACTTAAGAGTCCAAGTGGGGGGATAGGTAAGTTAAAATACAATATAAAGAGACCTCCCACTTCCTCACCCCAGATAAAAAATTATTCGAGCTCATAAAATAGAGCAGCAGCGTTAAAGTAAGGCAATCTATGAGACGGCAAAAGTGTTTGTGGCTAATTTGGCCCTAAAATTAAAATGGTGTTTGATTGTTAGTAATTTTTGGAGGATAAAAAAAGGGTGTTTGATAGGTATCTAAAGGAGGGATGAGGATGGATTATGATGGGTAGAGATATCCTTGAGGGATCCTGAACAAATTGATAAAGCTAAGCTACACAGGGTATTGGAAGAAAGTGGTATTTCCTTAGCCTCCATAGCTACCGGTCAGGCTGCCTTAAAAGATGGTTTGACCTTTACAGATCCTGATACAGCAGCAAAAAAGGGAATTGAAACTGTCCGTAAACTTCTGTAGGTTTATCTGATTGGCAATTTTGCATATTTGTATACAAT
>QMQA01000374.1 GCA_003648845.1 Candidatus Aerophobota bacterium | reverse complement strand
GAATCATAATTAAATATCTCGGACGTTGGGAATTCCAGAGAGCATTACTCTGATTCTTGAGGCATTTTTGATTTATCTTGTTGCTTCAACAATAAGAAGATTTTTAAACATTTCAACTTTGAGGAAAAGGTTCAAGCTTTTAAGTAGCTCACGGTTATACATGGTAGAGCCGCTTGAGTATCTGAGCTATGCATATTCGCTTGAAGAGCTGTATCGGAGACTGAGAGAGGTAATAGATGAATACTTTGGAATAAAGAATATATATTTGCTATTGCTGGATGAAGAAAAATTGAGGTTTCAATCGATAGGAAAGGAGTTTGATTACAGGATTAATCCAGACTCAGATATTATAAAGGTTCTTGGCAGGCTTGGGAGGGGGGTTACGCTGGAGGAGTTGAGTATTTATCTGAATGACAGAGAGGATATTGTAAGGTTAAGCGAGCTGGGTATAAACCTCATACTTCCAATTTTGAAGGATGACAGAGTTTTTGCCCTCCTGTTGTTACCTAAGTTAGGAGTAATGAAGAATTGGAGCTATGACGATATTTCGACACTTAATAACCTTCGTGTATTATTGCCTGCTCTTATAACTCGTAGTCTTATGTATGAGCATGAAAAGATGATAGAGAAACATCAGATGAGAATGGAGCAATTGAATGTAATGGCACAGATGGCATCCGGGCTTGCCCATGAGATAAGGAATCCACTTTCAATTATTGTTACATCCGTGGAAACGCTATTGAAGGACGAGATACCGGAGGAAGACAAAAAGAAAATGCTCGAGTTTATTCTTGAGGAAACAAACAGAATTAACGTAATGCTTAACAAAATATTGAGTTTAAACTTTGAGATTAAACCTGATATTAGGAGCATCGATATCCAGGAAATATTCAAGAAATTAAAAGCCTTTTTGCAGTATAAATTAAGAGACAGAAAAATTGAGTATGAAATAGAAAATGGTCAACCCCTCAGAATAAATACTGATGAAAATATGCTTTTCCAGATATTGTTAAATTTATCTCTCAATTCTATAGAGGCTATGGAGGAAGGTGGCAAGATAAGCATTGATTATGCAAAAAAAGGAAACGTTGTGTGTATATACTTTTGCGACAGCGGGCCAGGGATCCCTCCTGAATTGCGTGAAAAGATATTTGAGCCTTTCTTTACAACAAAGAGCAGTGGAAGTGGTCTTGGTCTAACAGTTACCAAAAAACTTGTGGAGAAATTACAGGGTAATCTCGAGTTTTTAGATTATACTGGAGGATGTACTTTCCTGATAGAGATACCTGCTTGAAAATGATTTTTGGTATCTTGTGATAGAAAAATTAAACATGGGAAGCAGGGTTATGAAAAATAAAAATCCACTTATCTATATTATTGAAGATGAAGAAAAGATGCGTGAGATTTTTCGAATTAATCTCTCGTCAAAGTATAATATAAAAATATTTAAAACTGCTGAGGAGGCGTTTGCTGATTTTAAGAAAGATCGTCCTCAACTTATAGTAACGGATGTTAAACTTCCGGGAATGGATGGAATAACTTTCATGGAACAGATAAAGCGGATTGATAGCACAATTCCTTTTATAGTTTTTACCGGTTATGGGAGTATAGATCATGCAGTAGAAACTATGAAAAAAGGGGCTTTCGATTATCTTGTAAAACCCATCAAGATATCCCAGCTTGAACAGTCAATTAAAAGAGCTATTTCATATATAGAGATTGCCAGTATCCCCACCAGGGTAGAATTGGAAAAGAGTTTCTCTTTTGAGGAGGAGGGACAGGAGTTTCTCACATGGGACCCATCTACAATACAGGTATTACAACTTTGCAAGAAAGCTGCCAGATTTAAATCACCTATTCTCATTACTGGAGAAACAGGTACCGGTAAAGAGCTTATCGCCAGGTATATACATAAAGTTTCGGGCAGAAAGGGATTATTTGTTAATCTTAACTGCGCCTCAATACCGCGTGAACTTCTGGAAGGAGAACTTTTCGGATATAAAAAGGGGTCCTTTACCGGAGCAGTAAAGGATTATGAGGGAAAGATTGCACTATCCGATGGGGGCACTTTATTTCTGGATGAAATAGGGGAAATGCCAATTGAAATTCAGGCGAAACTCTTGAGTGTTCTGGAGATACCTGAGTATTATCCCATAGGTAGTAATGTTAAGAAACGAGTTGATCTTTTCCTTTTAAGCGCGACAAATAAAAATCTGAGAAAAATGGTTGATGAGGGCTCCTTTCGCCAGGACCTCTACTATAGAATAGCTGTTATTCCTATTAATATTCCTCCTTTGAGGGAAAGAAAGGCAGATATAATCCCTCTAAGTGAGTATTTTCTTTCAAAGCATGGAGATAACTATATACTTTCTCCCGAAGCAAAACTTGAGTTACTATCGTATAACTGGCCGGGGAATGTAAGGGAGCTAAAAAACGTAATAGAACGTTCCATTCTGATGTCAGATAATGAACGGGTGATTAGGAAAATATTTTTTGATACTGATGTATCATACAAAGTGGCACCGGAAAATGAATACGGATACGAAGATATTC
>QMQA01000373.1 GCA_003648845.1 Candidatus Aerophobota bacterium | reverse complement strand
ATATTATGGAAGCAAATAGTGAAGCAAGAGGTCGTTTCGTAGAGACTGGTTTATATAATTGAGCCGTTAGCTCAGTAGGTAGAGCATCGGCCTTTTAAGCCGAGGGTCGCAGGTTCGATTCCTGCACGGCTCACCAGAGGTCCCCATAGTCTAACGGATAGGACACCGGGTTTTCATCCCGGCGATGGGGGTTCGACTCCCCCTGGGGGCACCATTTTGCGGGGTTAGCTCAGTGGGAGAGCGCTTGCCTTACAAGCAAGAGGTCGTTGGTTCGAGTCCAGCACCCCGCACCAGAGGCAAAAAATAAAGAGTTGCGGAAAATGGGTGAAGGAGAGATAGAGCTTTTAATTAAACTGCAGAATTTAGACTCAAGAATTGACGGAAGCATAAAAGAGGAAAAACTTCTTTATTCTCGTCTGGAACAAATAGAGGAAAAGTTGAAAAGACTGGAGGAAAATCTTTTTGAAAAAAGGGAAAAGTTAAAGAATACAAGAAAGGAAAAGATGAAAAAAGAACTCCAGCTAAGGGAAATTGATGAAAAGTTAAAAAGACATGAAGAGGAAAAATACAGGGTAAAATCCCAACAGGAATTTGAAGCACTGGAAAAAGAGATAGCTATCCTGGAAGAAGAAAAGGATAAAGAGGAAGATTCTCTTTTAGAGTTGATGGAAAAAGAAGAGGAGCTATCGGGTCTTCTACCCTCTCTGGAAAAGCAGCTCCAGGTTGATAAAGAAAAACTAACAAAAGAGAAAGAGGATTTAACCGATAAAATAGCAAGTCTTGAAAAGAGCAAGGAAAGTCTAATAGAAGAGAGAAAAAAGTTATCCTCTCGGATTAATACAGTTTACTATAATCAATATGAGCAGCTTCGCAGAATGAGAGACGGTCTTGCCGTGGTAGCAGTTGAGGGTGGAGTTTGCAAAGGATGCAATGTCAAAGTTTCTCCCTCTTTAATTGGACAGATGAGGCGCCGGCAGATTGTTTACTGCGAGGGTTGCAGTCGGATCATATATCTGGGTACAAGGGGTGGAAATTAATTCTTTAAAGAAGATACTATGTTTAGATGTAGGTGATAAAAACATTGGAATAGCTATTTCTGATTCCTCCCATACCATAGCACGGGGGATGTGTTCCATTAGATTTCCTTCCTCCTCTCCCGAAGAAAAAGTGGAGTATATAAAAAAGCTGGTTTTTTCTCATAAGGTTGGGAAGATAGTAGTGGGGATGCCTTTTGACCTTAAAGGGAGAGAAGGAAAGCAGGCCCGAAAAATAAGAGAATTTGCCAGACTGTTAAGAGAAAAAATAGATTTGCCGATTGTCTTTGCCGATGAAAGGTTTACCACACTGGCAGCGGATAGGTTCTTGAGAGAAGGGGGGTTGAGTATCCAGAAAAGAAAAAAGCTTAAGGATAAAGTAGCAGCTACCATACTGCTTCAAGACTATCTTAATGCACTGAAGAAAGAGCCGGGATAAAAAAGCAGGCACAAGATGTGGGTTGATTTTTTTAAAAAAATCGGAAAACTGGCAGCCTTTTTCATGATAATTCTGATAGCTTCCTATTTTTTTATACCCTCCTTTAGCGGGAAAAAACCTCTGGTTAAAATTCCAAGAGGTGTTAATTCAAAAAGAATCTCCTTTATTTTGTGGGAAAATAAAATTATAACAAACCCTTATTTTTTTTCTCTGCTTGCTAAAGTTTTAAATTATGACAGCAGGCTTAAGGCTGGAGTGTATGAATTTGACTCTCCTACTTTGTTATCTGTACTCAGTAAACTCAAGAAAGGAGAAGTTAAGCTTTATAAGATAACTATTCCTGAAGGACTACCCAAATGGGAAATAGCAGAAGTTCTTGCTGAGAAGGGAATAGTTAACTCAGAAAAATTTCTTGAGATGGTAGATAATCCTTCTCTTTTTTATAAAGAATTTCCGTGGTTAGTTGGGGAAAAGAGTCTGGAAGGTTACCTTTTTCCAGATACTTATTATTTTACCCTGGAGGAGGATCCTCTCAGGGTGGTAAGAAAATTTCTGACTAAATTTGAGAGAGTGGTTTTGCCGCTATATCAAAGAAGAGATAAGACGGGCAGGCTTTCTCTTCACGAGATTATTACTCTTGCCTCTATTGTTGAAAAAGAAGCCAGGGTAGATTTTGAGAAACCGATTATAGCAGGAGTTTTTTATAACAGGCTGAAGAGGGGAATGAAGCTCAGGGCTGACCCAACCGTCAAATATGCTCTGGGCAGCTTCAGTAAAAGGCTAAACAAAAAGATGCTTAATTATCCTTCTGTTTATAATACCTATCTTTATCCAGGTCTTCCTCCCGGTCCTATCTGCAGTCCCGGTGTAAACAGTATTAAAGCGGTTATTTATCCGGCACAGATTGATTACCTTTATTTTGTAGCCAGAGGAGATGGTACTCATGAATTCAGCAGCAGCTATCGGGATCACTTAAAAGCAATAAAGAGATATCAAAAGGGATAGTTATGATACATGCACCAAGAGGAGTAGAAGATATACTGCCTTCGAAAGCTTTCTGGTACTCCTGGATTGAAAAAGAAGCTGGT
>QMQA01000372.1 GCA_003648845.1 Candidatus Aerophobota bacterium | reverse complement strand
TGCGGATGGTATCCGTTGCTGACAGGATTGCTGAGGAGAAAATGGAGGAGCTCAGGGGAGGTATCAGGCAGATTCCGGGTCCTCATGACTATTCCGATACAATTTTAGAGAAGCCTTATACAGTTACTATTGCTGCTACATCAGTTGAGCCGGCACTCACTCAAGTCACTGTTACCGTAAGCATTAAAGGAACAAATACCACCAGAAGTTTAGTTACCTACTTTACCGAAGATGGACTTACTAAAACAAAGTAATAACAGTGGAGGAAGACCTGATAGAAGGGGCATTACCCTGGTTGAGCTTTTAGTTGCCTCAGGAATAGCTTTGACTATTCTTGTTGCCGTTGGGCTTGTATATTTTACAAGTAACAAAAGTTTTAAATTCGGGCAGGCCACTCTTAGCTCGGGGGCAGATTTAAGACTTGCTATGGACTGGCTGGGCAGGGATATCAGGAAGGCTGAAGGAATAACAAAAGTGGTATCTGGAGATACAGTTACAGTTACCCTCCAGATGCCTTCTTCGGTTGCCTCTTATGATGTTGTGTATGTACTGGATGATGAAAAAAATTTAAAAAGAAACGATGGCGCCAGTGTAAGAACTGTTGCTACCGATATAGCCACATTTGAGGTAACAACTACCGATGATACAGTCGCCCTGACTCTGTCATCTGTGAAAACGGTATTGGGTGATCAATACCAGCGCAGCTTAACTTCCCGGGTTACCATGCGCAATGCAAAGTGAGGTGAAAAATAAATAAAAATGAGGAAAAATGAAGGCTATATAGTGGTTATATCACTTGCAATTGCCACAGTGATACTTCTCCTTCTGGGGGTTTTCCTGGGAAGTATTATTGTTGAGAGAAAAAATATACAGCGATCCTTTCATTACTCCCAGGCCCTGTATGTTGCTGAGGCTGGGATAGAAAAAACATTATGCTACTTAAAGCAACACCTCCAGGATGGTGGTGTCTGGACAGATAGTATGATAAACGGGGAAACTGTGGTAGATGACCCAGATGAGGATGGCTGGAGGTCTTTTATAAACTCATCATTGGGGAGTGGTTCTTATTCAGTTGAGTTAAGGCCCGTAAGTGCATATCAAATCTGGGTAAAGTCTACAGGTAACGTTGATGATGTAAGCAGGAGTATCCAGGTCTTTGTAGAAGCACAAAATTTGTCCCCCTGGAATAACAGTATATATGCCGGGAGAGGTTCGGCCGCAGGGACGGTAATAAGTGGTAATGCTCGTATCCATGGGTCGGTTCATATACTGGGTGATGAGCTGGAATCTGATGATGTAGCCATTAGTTTCACCGGTACTGCAGGTATCTGGAATAATTATGAGGGTATGCCAGCTGAATTAGCGACAAAAATTCCTCCTTGTCCGACAACAACTTTTAATGGAGAAACGGTTGAAAGTCTTGGTGCTGTAGTGCGAGTAAAGCGAGGAAAGGTGGCATTGAGTGGAACCGGCACAGTGGGACAGGAGGATGTGCCTGGTAATTCCTTTAAAGAGACAGTGGATGCTGTTTACATTACCGATGGATATGGAGGTAATAAAGGAGCAGCCAATGTCTATTCAGATAATGGTACAGGAAATACCTATGATCTTGGTGATCTTCTGGAGTTTCCAAGTTTAACCGATCCTTATATTGACCCGGATACGGGAGTTGAATACCCCACATATCTGGAATATCTTTCTGATAATTCAGTGCATATAAGTATAAATGAGATATCCTCCAAGGTTGACAGTTTTTCTTACTCCGATGGAACTAATAGTATTAGCTGGGACCCGAATACAGGCGTGCTGAATATAGAAGGCATTGTATTTGTAGATACTGACTCATTGGATATTGGCGAGAAAGATGAAACAATAGAATATACAGGAAATGGGAGTATCGTTGTTGCAAGAATCAGTGATAGTACGGTAGCAGGGGAGATCCGGGTTCATGGAAATTTGTTAGCTCAAGGGACATATCCTGCCGGAGGATTTCCCACCAACAGTCTTGGTCTTATTACAGGTGATCTTTACCTTGCAACAGGTGAGTCTCAGCGGTTAATGACAGGAGTGTTTTTTGCAGAAAACCAGATCATTAGCGAAAAACAAACCGAGATTGCTGGTACTTTTGTATCCAACTATTTTGATCTGGGAAGCCAAGTTCCCAGGGTTTACCAGGTTCCTGAGTTAGCCACTAATCTACCACCAGGTATGGTTGCAAGTTCTCCCGTCTGGGACCTTGTCATTACTCAGTGGAATGAATCCACAAGCTAAAGGGAAAAAGAAAAAAGGGGACAGGCTACTTTTTTAATAGTTGGGAGAAAAGCATCTTTTCTCCCGCTCTTTCAAGTTTTATCTTCCCGCTGAAATTTTGGGGAAACTGGGATTATTAGTTTGCTAAACATCTATAATTCGTTATAATAAAAAACTGCAACTATCAGCAGATGAAGTTATGAAGTTATGAGATTTTTCGTGGCGAGGTGTTTTAAAAACTTTTAGCCGGTGAGATAGCCGACAAGGGCAAACCATTCGAAAGAATGGGGCGCAAAGCCATGGGCCCTGAGT
>QMQA01000371.1 GCA_003648845.1 Candidatus Aerophobota bacterium | reverse complement strand
TAAAACATACGTTGTTGAAACAAGCTACAGCAGCTATGAGATTGAAAAGTCTCTCATCGAGAATGAGGGAGGAAGATTAATTCTTGCAAAGTGCCATTCAGAAGACGATATAATTGAACAATGCACAGATGCAAATGCACTCCTTATAAGGCAAACCCCTGTAACAGAAAAAACATTCAAAAGCCTTAAAAACCTGAGAATAATATCAAGATACGGGATAGGATACGATAACATTGACGTAAAAGCGGCTACCAAACACAATGTTTTTGTAACCATTGTACCTGATTACTGTGTACAGGAAGTAGCAGATCATACAATAGCCCTTCTCTTTTCCGCAATCAGGCGTATTCCCATGCGGGACAGAGTGGTAAGAAAAGGATTCTGGGACATAAGCTCTGCATTTCCTGTTCACAGAACCGATCGTTCAATAATGGGATTTGTTGGTTATGGCAAAACGGCAAGAGAGGTTCGTAAAAGGCTCAGCGGATTCCCATTTAGATTTGTAGCATATGATCCATACCAGAAAGCTGAAATATTTAGGCAGGATAATACAATGAGGCTTGATTTTATAAAGCTTGTCATGGTCTCACATTTCATATCAATTCACGCTCCACTGACAGATGAAACCAGGCATCTATTTAATGATAAAATCTTCAGAATGATGAGAAAAGAAGCAATACTTGTTAATACCTCCAGAGGAGGAATTGTTGATCAGGAAGCCCTTGTTGAGGCTCTGGTAAAGGGTTACATCTGCGGAGCCGCCCTCGACGTTTACGAAGATGAACCTCTTCCACCCTCGCATCCGCTCTGCAGCTTAAACAATGTCATCCTCTCAGACCATGCGGCATGGTATTCAGAGGAATCCCTCACCCAGCTCCAAAGGGAAGCTGCTCTGGAGATAGTACGTGTTATGAGAGGGCTTGTGCCCAAAAACCCGGTAAATCCAGAGGTTACAATTCAATCAAATCTCTTATCGGGCCTGTCTCTCCCCGCATAGCCAGACCATCCCCTCTTTTCCCCGTACCCCTTGTAGCCAAAATCCACACCCTCTATCTCCTTAATCCACTTGGGCCACTTCATCCCATATTTTTTTGGTACTACAAGCCTCAATGGGTATCCATACACCGGTTCTGAATATGCACCAAATTCATCAATGATATCCACAAAACTGTATATCATCTGTTCCTTTACAAGCCCCGTAATTACCAGTTTATAATCCGGTATCGCGGTTGCATATTCCCCGTCATTTTTTATTGAATCCACATCTATTTCAGAATATTTAAACCCCTTCGACTCTTCCCTGCATAGGAATTAGCAGTATACAAAACAAAAAACACAACAGCAAATAACACTCCTATTTTAAATACTCTTTTCATTTTAATATCCTCTCTGTTTATTTCCCCCTTTTAAGATTATCAAAACCCAGGTCTGGCTGCTCCAAATCTCATATAAATGGTTAGTCCAAGAAAGATAAAATATCCAGCAAATCCCACCCCAGCTATAATTAACAGAATATCAACCAACACTCCCTTAATATTTCTTCTCATAAGAACATGTCTGAGACTGAGAAATGTGTGGATAGAAAAAGTTAACACAAAAGCAGTATGGATAAATATCCTGTGAAGCAGATCGGCGAGCCCTCTGGAAAAGAAGTTAAAATATCCAACCATCCTGTAACCAGAAACCAGGAGGCCAACTGTAAGTGGGATAAGAATGTATCCTGAATACCTGTTTACCTTTACTAGAAACCTATTGATGTTTTTTTTACTATTTGATCTAACTATCAAAACAAACCCTAATTGGACAAAACCTCAAGTTTTATGGAAGCACAAATTAATGATATAATACAAAACCAAGTATTACTGTTCTAAATTGTTCAAAGCTAGCAAGCTCTACAATCCAGCACTCACTCTGACATTCATTTAATAAATCTGTATTAATGGACAATATTTTCTCAATAAACACAAGTCAAGGTGCTTTTTAAAATAACCCCGTATATTCAACCAACTGTTCTTAACCATAGCTCCACTGCACTTGAAAAGCCATCATTGTCATTGGTCTCAACTGTTATATATCTCTCTTTCAGCTCATATGGAGCATTTCCAACAATAAAGCTCATATGAGCCCAATCCAACAGTGCCAGGTCATTATAGTCATTTCCAACTGCCATTACTTTTTCAACGGGTATACGGTACATCCTCCTCAAATATTCAGCGCCTGCTGCCTTATTAACCTCTTTCGGAAATACCTCAACCCAAATTGTTTTTAAATCAAGCGGTGAAGTTGCCCTAATCACTGAATATGAGGAAAGCCTCTCACTGATAAGCCTGTAATCTCCGGGAGTAGCTCCTATACCAACAACCTCTGTAGCCCTTTTTGAAAAATTGACTATCTCCTCTTTTGATATTGGATTTGCAAACTCACCATATATTTCTATTCTGTTCCAGAAATCCGGATTTTCTCTACCGGTGGAAAAATAATAGAAAATGTGATTATCGGGGATTTCCTCATGTATCATAAAATCAAGTCCTCTTTCCAGAAAAAAACTGGCTATTCTGATCACATCCCTCT
>QMQA01000370.1 GCA_003648845.1 Candidatus Aerophobota bacterium | reverse complement strand
TTCACCCAAAGAACTTCTTATAAAAACGTGTGAGATCATAAGATCTGGCGGAGGGATGCCAGCTATTTTTAACGATGAGATAATTGTACCTGCCTTGGAAAAATCTGGTATTCCGGTTGAGGACGCCAGAGACTATGCCAACGATGGATGCTGGGAAACTCTAATACCAGGGAAGACAGAATTCAGGTATTACTTGATGAACACCCCCTTATGTTTGGAATTATCTCTTAATCAAGGCTACAGTAGATTGCGTAAAAGAAAAGAAGGTGTGGATACCCCTCACCCCTTGAGTTTCGTGTCTTTTTCACAAGTAATGGACTCCTTTTACCGACAACTCGATTACCAGATTGAAAAATTGATATCTATCATTGTAGAATTTTATGGTTGTTTATATGAGATAGCTCCAGTTCCCTTTCTCTCCTCGACCATAGATGAATGTATGGAACGTGGTCTGGACATCACCCAAGGGGGAGCAAAATACATAATGCATGCTCTTTTGTTAATGGGGCTCTCTCATACCGTGGATTCTCTTGCTGCGATAAAAAAACTGGTCTTTGAAGAGAAATTGGTATCCATGCAAGAGCTGTTAGAGGCTTTGGATAACGATTTTAGAGGAAAGGAGAATCTGCGCCAGCTACTTATAACCAGGAGTCCTAAATACGGAAATGATGATGACTATGTGGATAATATAGCAAAAGAGGTTTTGACGTATTTTGTGAGGTCAGTACAAAGACATGCTCAGGCTTATCCCCAAAGGAAGGTGAAGTTTTACACGGGGGTGGGAAGCTTTGAGTTTTATGTCTTGGGAGGTAAGATGGTGGGAGCAACTCCTGATGGGAGATTGTCTATGCAACCGTTTAGCTCCAATTTTTCGCCCTCCTTAGGTCAAGCTATAGAGGGTCCTACTTCTACAGTAAACTCTTTTGCCAAAATGGATCTCATTGATCTTCCCACCGGATCACCTCTGGATTTAAGCTTGGATAAAAAGGCTCTGAAAGGTGAGGAAGGACTGGAGAGACTGATGGCCTTTGTGCAGTCTTTCTTGAGCAAAAAGGGAAATATGCTTACCATCAGTGTAAACAGTGTGGAGGAGTTGCGTCGTGCTCAAAAAGAACCGGACAAGTACAGACACCTCAGGGTAAGGGTAGGAGGATGGCAGGCATACTTTGTAGATTTAACCAAAGAGCATCAGGACCATCATATTGCTCGGTTAGAGCAATACACTTAGCATAAAAAGAAAAGAGAAAACCAGTTGAAGAGAAAAGTTGAAAGAAAGGGGTTAATTTTTGACCTTAAGAGATTTTCTACCGATGATGGACCAGGAATAAGGACCACGGTTTTCCTCAAAGGTTGTCCCTTAAGATGTATTTGGTGTCATTCTCCTGAGTCCATCAGTAAGTATCCACAACTTGCTTTTTACCAGAATAAATGTATAAAATGTGGCTATTGTGTCCAAGTCTGCCCTACTGGTGCTCAAGAATTAAGGGATGGCAAGCGTGTCATAAACTGGGAAAGATGTAACAGTTGTGGAAGTTGTGCGGAGATTTGTCCTTCCGGTGCCTTATGTATAGTAGGTAAGTGGATGAGTCCATCAGAAGTTTTTAACCAGATAAAAAAAGATGAATCCTTTTACCAGAGCTCAAAAGGAGGTATCACTTTATCTGGAGGAGAGCCTACACTGCAGATTTACTTTGTCAGGGATCTCATTGATTTGTGTAAGAAGGCAGATATCTCCGTTGCGCTGGATACCAGTGGTTTTGTGAAGTGGTCTTTACTGGAGAAAATATTAGATGGAATAGATCTTTTTCTCTATGACCTCAAGCTTATGGATGAAAAAAAACATATCCGCTTAACCAGAGTTTCCAATCGGCTAATTTTGGATAATTTGAAAAGACTCCATGATACAGGGAAGGACATAATTGTAAGGGTCCCCTTGATTCCTGGTTATAATGACTCCCCCCACGATATACAGAGTACGATAGATTATCTGAAGCGGGTGGGGATTAAAAAAATTAACTTTCTACCCTACAATAAGGCTGCTGGTTCAAAATACCTATATATTGGAAAGAGTTATCCACTAGAAAGACTTGAGCCTCACTCACAAGAGGATTTGGAAAAAATAGTGAAAAAGGCTCAAAGCTATGGCTTAAATGTTAGTGTGGGTAGATGAGTTGCAAATTCATCTTCGAGAAACCTTCAGATAGAAACATGCCTTTACTACTCACCAGCATATATCTGATTTCTATGGCTGTGATGATTTTGGAGGTTACTCTAACGAGGTTATTTTCAGTCGTTTTATACTATCATTACGTTTTTATTGTAGTCTCTTTTGCTATCTTAGGATTAGGAATGGGAGCGGCCTATATATTCTGGCTCCGACCCAGCTCCTGGCATCAGACAAAACTCTCATGCAATTTAACTACCTATTCTTGGTTATTCGCGGGAACAGCAATTTTATTTGTTATATACATTGGCACATTTTCTTTTTTGAGAACTCTACCTTTTTATTCTGCATTAGCTTTTCCTCCCTTTTTTTTTGCTGGAGCGATTTTGGCCACCTGCTTTGGTAAGTTTTCT
>QMQA01000369.1 GCA_003648845.1 Candidatus Aerophobota bacterium | reverse complement strand
GGCGTGTTTAAAGGGAGTTTCACAGACCTCTTTTATTTTTTCGCATGCAAGTTCCCACCATGTTACGACTGCCATGAAGCAATCCACATCAAGAGCTATTTCCTGAAGTGCTGTATGGAGAGTCCACCACTGTCCATGGGCCTGCATGATGATTATTTTTTTAAATCCTGAGTTTACAATCCCTTTTACTATATCTCTTACAAGCTCAATCTGCACGG
Source organism: Candidatus Aerophobota bacterium (assembly GCA_003648845.1). The sequence continues at coordinate 2,362 of QMQA01000369.1, read as the reverse complement.
TGGCTCTTATTGGTATGGTGCCAATGAATCCATAGTGAAAGTATGGATTGCTTCCATACCATGCCGGTGGAGCTACGATAACGCCTGTTCTTTCCGAGACCATTTTTGAAAGTTCTATTGCGTTATATGTGGCAACCCCGCACGGGCAGTGAAAACCATGCTGCTCTGTTGAACCTATGGGAAGTATAGCTATTCCACTCTCTTCACTGAGTTTTTTTACTTCAGGCCATGTTATTTCCTGCCAAAGAATTGGTTTAGCCATGTATGTACACCTCCATCATTTGATTTTCAATTGTAATTTATTTACCTCACATGATTCATTATTTTTATGAGCTCTCCCGTGATTTACATTGCATTAAAGTCAACCACCAGGTCTCTTATGACTTCACCCCCTCCGGCGGGCTCAATTGTTATCTCTTCTCCAGGATTGAGGGGGGTTGAACAGCTTTTTACAACTTTTCCATTGAGCTTTACAACGCAGAGACTGCAGCTTCCCTTATAACATTTGTAGGTCCTGAATGCCAGTGTTCCGTCAATGTCTCTGTGGATTATATTCAGGAGTTCGTGTACGGTAACCATTCTGTCTATTGGTATTTCATAATCTTGAAAGTAAGGTTCTTTATCCCTGTCGGGATTTTATCTGTATATTTTAGCTTTTATTATGTTTTCCATGTTTTTGCCTCCAGAGTATTTGTCAGATTAATTTTTATTATTTAACATCTTCAGGTTTTAGTCTGGTGTATATAACATCCCGCTTTGAATAGACAGGTTTTCCGCCATCGTTGGATATTATTGTGTGACATCTCCAATTTTTATCATCCTGCTCTGGGTAATCTATCCTGTTGTGGTGCCCCCGTGATTCTGTTCTAAAGAGTGCTGCACCAATTGTAAGCTCTGCGGCATCAACTGCAAGCCTTGTTTCGAGTGCCTCTCTCAGCTCGAGATTGTATCTACCCACATCCGGGACATGGATTTTTTCGACCTCTTTTCTCACCCCTTCAATTATTGAAAGCCCTTTTTCCAAACCCTCTTTACTTCTGAATGGGGCCACATATTCATCCATTGCCTTGAGTATTTCTTCTTTGAGAAAAATCGGTCTGGTTTTAGTCTTTTTCTCAGAAAGGAAGTTCTTCAACATGTCAAGATGTTCATCTATACTGGATTTTTCTGGAGGGATAATATCTCGTTTTTTGGAGTCTTCCGCTGCGTATTTACCTGCCTGAGCTCCCATTGTCTGGGTATCGCAGAGTGCACTTCCAGCCAATCTATTTGCACCCTGGAAGTTTCCTGCGCACTCACCACAGGCATAGAGCCCCTCGAGGCTTGTCTGACCTTTTTCATTGATGTATATTCCTCCGCACTGGTAGTGTGATGCAGGAGCCACTTCGATCGGTTGTTTGGCGATATCTATACCGGCTGCGTCTATGAGAAAATGGTAGTGTTTGGGGGTCATTGTCTCAAAGACTTCTCTTACCGCAGCCTCTCCTTTGGGAGATTTTGTTGTATCATACCACACCCCACCGTGTTCAGTGCCTCTTCCTTCTTTAATTACGTTAAAAATTATTTTGATTGCCTCGTCTCTTATTGGGAGTGGTTTATCGATTATTGGAACACCATTCTTATCGGTTATTTCACCATTTGCAAACTCTTCAATCATGAGCTCATACAGTACTACGGTTCCTTTGACACTGGGTGGCCATATAACATCTGTACCATAGTACTGGTTGAACTAAAGATCTACGAGCTCTGCTCCTGCCCTGAAAGCCATTGAGAGGGAATCTACAGTTAGTGTTGGAGGATTATCGCTGAAACCCCACAGTGAGGTGTAACCACCCGTTGCTATCACTGTGGATTTTGCATTAACGGTAATTATCTGCCCGCTGATCATATCGATCCCTATTATTCCAACCACAACGCCATCATTTTTTAACAGTCCAAATACGAAGAAATCCTTATAGACTGTGATATTTTTATGTCTCGAAACCTCCTTTGCCAGTACTGTGAACATATGCTGTCCGTTTTCGTACATGAAACATGACCTTGGATAGGTCTGTCCAGGCATTGGTGTCTGATAGAACCTGCCATCTTCGTATTTTCTGAACTTTACACCGTATCTTTCCATATCGAGAATCCTGTCACAGGCGGTAAAGGTAACTACCTCAACGATATTCTGATCTCCTATGAATATTCCTGCACAAACCATATCTTCGAAGAATTGTTCAGTGGGAATCCCTTTCGTCCCTTCCTCCGGTGCCAAATGGGGCCTGAATGCTCCAGAGGACACATGGTGTGGCACCTGAACGCCCGGGCCTTCCCTTGTCCACCATAATACAATTCTACCCTCTTTCAGCAACCTCTATTG
>QMQA01000368.1 GCA_003648845.1 Candidatus Aerophobota bacterium | reverse complement strand
TTACGGAGACCTTCTGAAAATCAAAGAGGAAGCGAGCAAGCTTAATATTGAACTATCCCTCCATCATCCCTCTCTTACCGATATGCCGGATGAAGAATTGAAGATATTCTGCACTATAGCCTCCATAATGGATGCGAGAATGTTCATAATAAGACCGAATTTTTACCGGAACATGCCTAAAGATCAGGCACTAACACTTGTGGTTTACAAAATAAACGAGATTGTTAACGAGCTCAGACTGGATGCAAGAATAGGTATAGAAATTACAGGAAAAACACAGGAACCCGGATCACTCGAAGATGTTATAGATGTGGTAAAGAGAACCAGAAACACAGAACCTGTTATAAACTGGGCCCATATTCATGCGAGAGGTGTAGGAGCTTTAAGATCAGAAGGCGACTACAGACATGTGATAGACACCTTAAGGGCACACATAGGCTCTGGTTGGATGAGAAATGCATATTTCCTTTTCTCAGGCATATCCTACGGTCCATCCGGAGAAATACAACACATACCATTAAAGGAATCCGATCTCAGGCTTAACGATCTTATCAGGCAGATAATGTCCTTCGGCATTCAGGGAACGCTTATCCTTGAAGACCCTGATAGAGAAAAGCTCGTTCTCAACATGCTGAATGAACTTGCACAGATGGTAAGATGAAATGTGTTTAAAAATCTTATCCGTAAAAATAAAACCATGTCCGAAATATCCCCTGAAAGAACAAGACTTGTGAGAGAACTTTATAAAAATCTGGATTTGGCCCAGAAATACCACCGAGATTTCTGTGAGTACAAGAGCGTGAACCTTGAATACACAATTGGTGAACCTCTGTATGCAAATAAAATCAGAAGAACCGTGAATCAGACTTCCAAGATATTGGAGAATTTGGGATTGAAGGACTGATTAACCATGCTAATTTTTTAAATTTTATATAGGTAATCTTGATTAGCATGAATTATAAAATCAACGAGCTTTATAATGAAGAAGTTATATGCTCTAAAAAGAAGTTTAATAAATATATCTCAGGTATTGCAGGAATTCTTGGTAGTTTAATTCTATTAGGTAACGTCTCTGCTTCTGATTTGAATAAATATAACAAAAATGTGTATGAAGAAAAACCCAAAGCTGTTGAAGTTGCAAGGAAAAATTGCAGAAAGCCCTATTTAGGGGGTCTTGCTCGAATAGATGAAGAGGGCTGGATTTATCCTGACAGGGTAGATAAAGATCAATCTGGAAAATACAAATATGATAGAAGTAATATTGAAGAAACACTTCTCGCCTTTATAGAAGCTATCAACAAAAGGGATGAGAAGCTTTACAGGGAGCTTACCAAAGGAGAACCATTCTGGAAAAACTCACTCAAGTTTGAATACGGACCAGAAAGACCTACAAAGGTAATATATGAGATATATAAGATAAGGAAATACAGAATAATCGATATAATTGATATGGAAAATCTTGGGTGCGAGAAGAAAGAAAACTCCAAAAAGAAGCACAGTAAGGGTGTTAATATTGAGGCAATTATGGACACGATTGAGGTGTATTTAAATCCCAAGACCCACACAGTTCTGAAAAGGTATTACCGAAGAATTGGCATACTTTTTATTGAAGAGAATGACAAATTTTATGTGTACTGGTTTTTCACAAGTATTTAGATTCGATCCGAAAATTTTTAATTTCACATTGTTTATATACCTTAGGGTGCCTGTAATGAAAGTCACAGCAATTGCAAATTCGAATATAGCCTTGATTAAATACTGGGGTAAGAGAGATCCAAAACTCATGCTTCCTCAAAACGGAAGCATTTCCATGACTCTGGATGGTCTATATACTATAACAACAGTTGAATTTCATCCGAACTATGAAAGAGATATCCTGATTCTTAATGGTAGAGAACTTTCCGAAGGAAAGGAATATGAAGAGGTTGTTGCTTTTCTTAATATTGTAAGAGAAACGGCTGGAATTTCAGAGAAAGCAAAAGTTGCAACAGAAAACAATTTTCCCACTGCTGCAGGTCTTGCAAGTTCTGCTTCAGGTTTTGCCGCTCTTGCCCTTGCAGCCTCCAAGGCAGCTGGTCTAAATCTCGATAAGAGAGAACTTTCCATACTCGCAAGAAGAGGTTCAGGTTCTGCTTCACGTTCCATAGAAGGCGGTTTTGTTGAGTGGATGAGGGGAGAAAAAGAAGATGGTTCTGATAGCTACGCTGTTCAGATTGCTCCGAAAGACCACTGGGATTTCAGAATGATCACAACCATAGTTTCCACAGAGGAGAAAAAAGTAAAATCCCGCGCAGGCATGGCTCAAACGGTAAAGACATGTCCATTTTATAGAGACTGGCTGCTCACAGTTGATGAAGATTTGAAAGCGGTAAGAGAAGGTATACTGAACAAAGATTTTACGCAAGTCGGTGAAACCGCTGAATACAACTGTCTGAAAATGCATGCAACCATGATAACAACCAAACCCCCACTTATCTACTGGAATCCAGCAACCATGGAAATAATTCACGCAGTTCAGGCTTGGCGCGAGGAAGGTCTTGAATGCTATTTTACTATAGATGCAGGTCCGAATGTAAAGGTG
>QMQA01000367.1 GCA_003648845.1 Candidatus Aerophobota bacterium | reverse complement strand
GTTGGCAGGAGGATGTTTCCAGGACGGGAAAGATCGCAAGATCAGCATTGAATATAAGTGTGGTTACTTTTGTATCCAGGATTTTTGGACTTTTAAGAGAGTGGACGCGGGGCTATCTACTTGGGACAACGGGGGGCAGTGATGCCTTTTCGCTTTCCTTTATGTTTCCCAATCTTCTCAGACGTCTTGTAGGTGAGGGTGCAATGCTGGTGGCGTTTGTTCCTGTTTTTGCGGAGCTGAAAGAGCGGTATGATGAAGATTATATAAGGGAATTTGTTAAAAGCTTTTTTACACTTATGGTTTTTATCCTGGTAACAATCGTTCTTATTGGATATTTTCTGGCTCCTTTGCTGAGATTTTTCCTTCCTGAATACACAAAAATTCCAGGTAAAATAGAACTTACCATACTGCTTACAAGGATTATGTTCCCATATATTCTCTTTATAAGTCTTGCTGCACTTTCCCAGGGGATTCTGAATACGTATGGAATATTTGTTCCGTCTGCTGCCACTCCCATACTGTTGAATGTTTCAATAATATCGTTTGGCTTCATTTTCTGGCGCTATTTCAGAGATCCGGGTATCGCACTGTCTATGGGAGTTATATTTGGTGGCATATTACAGTTTGTTTTTCCACTTCCTTTTTTGTATAAAACTGGAATAAGGTATGGATTCAGGACGGCTTTCAGAGATGAGGGTATAAAGAAAATATTTACCCTTATGGTTCCGGGAATCTTTGGTGCGGGTATTTATCAGATTAATGTGCTGGTTTCTCAAATAATTGCTGCAATGCTCGAAGAAGGTTCAGTTGCTGCGTTGAGGTTTTCAAATGTACTTGTGGAACTGGTTCTTGGCATTTTTATAATTTCTATTTCAACAGTTATACTTCCAGATCTTTCAGAGAAAGTTGCCAGAGGGGATGAGGAAGGTATAAGAAAGAATCTATCCTTTGCTTTAAAACTTGTTGGCCTTATTACCTTTCCGGCTACTGCGGGGTTAATAGTTTTGAGAACAGAAATAGTTACTTTTTTATTTAGATATGGACAATTTGGGAAGCATTCCGTTGGACTGGTTTCTTATGCCCTTCTTTTTCATGCAACCGGTATTGCCGGGACTGGGGCAACACGGGTTTTGCTTCAAATGTTTTACTCTTTTAAAGATACAAAAACACCGGCCGTAATAGCTGCTGTTGTAATGGTGGTAAATCTGCTTCTCTGTTATTATTTATCCATGGGAATGAGCCTTGGAGGAATTGCACTGGCAGGGTCGGTTGCAGCTTATGTAAATCTTTTATTGCTGATGTGGATTCTGTTAAAAAGATTCAGAAAACCATTTGATGGTACAGTTTTTTTTGGCCTGGTTAAAACTTTAGTATCAACCCTGGTAATGACCGTATATCTATATATTATTCGATTGAGGTTTGAAAGAATAATTGAATTTAACAGGTCTTTCAATGCGTTATTTACGATTGGGGCAATAGTGTCATCACTTGTAATCTATATTCTTGTGAATCTCCTTTTAAGAAACAGAGAAATTCTGATGTTAAAGGATATATTGCAGAGAAAATTGAAACCATAGATATATTAATGCTACAGAGTTATCTCATTCACTTTGACTCTCTTAATTAGATTTTCCATATCTCTCACGCTGAAGTGGCAGGCTCCATCTCTCTGGGTGTTTGCCGTTCCCATGCACACTGAGAGTATTGTTATTTCTTTTTCTGATAAACCCTGTTCTAGCCCTATAATGGCTCCTGCGAGCGCTGCGTCACCCGAACCGACGGTATTAATAATTCTTTCCACATTGCATTGGCCATGGTAGCATTTTCTGCCAGAGGAAAAAATGAGCCCGTTTTTTCCCATGGAAAGAGCAACATAATTGATTCCTGATAAATGAATTTTTTTTATTATCGTGATGTAGTCATTTTTGCCAGTAACCTTGATTCCGGTTAAATCTTCAGCTTCTTCCAGATTTGGTTTTAAGAAAAAGGGTTTTGCCTTGGTGCCTTCTTTAAGGGGTTTCCCGGATGAGTCAAGATATGTTCTCAGTCCATTTTTTGAAGCGATTCTTATTAATTCTTCGTAAATGGTATTGTCTATTCCCAGGGGGATGCTTCCGGAAAAGGCTATTGCGTTGAAATGAGGCAGAATTTCTTTGATCATCCAAAGAAATCTATCCTTATCAATTGGGGATAAACTCGGACCCTTTTCTCTTATGTGAGTTTCAGATTCCGATACGTTGGTGATTATTGTTGTGTTAATTCTGAGATTTCCTTTAACCTTGAGGAAATTGTGGGGTATACCTTCGCTGTCGAGTATTGAAAGATAGAATCCACTTCCGGTTTCGGGGATTATTCCCGATGCAAGCGTGGAAAATCCCATTATTTTTAATGCCCTTGAGACATTAACCCCTTTGCCTCCTGCATAGTTTTTCACTTTATCTGCAATTAAAGTTTTTCCTATCTGGAAATTATTGATGTAAAGGGTTCTGTCCAAGACCGGGTTAAGCGTAATTGTAAGGACTTTGGTTTTTGGTCCTTTAAGTGTTTTTTCAATTGTATTCATCCATGTTTCCCATCTGAACT
>QMQA01000366.1 GCA_003648845.1 Candidatus Aerophobota bacterium | reverse complement strand
TCCAGATGCCTATTGTTATAGATGTCCCTTTGGGTTAGAATACCCGAAATGTAACATCCAGTGTGCTGAATACGTAGATTACATGATTAAAGAGGAAGGAAATGTGGCTGCAATTTTTGTTGAGCCGGTAGTGGGTACTAATGGCATAATAGTTCCACCAAAGGAGTACTTTTCCCGCTTGAGAGATATTGCTGATAGGAATGGGGTACTTCTTGTGGTAGATGAGGTGATGAGCGGATGGTGGAGAACAGGGGAGTGGTTTGCTATTAATCACTGGGGTGTTGAACCTGATATATTAACTACAGCAAAGGGATGCACAGGTGCCTATACTCCCCTTGGAGTTACTGCTACCAGAAGTGAAATGAAGGAATATTTCGAGGAAAGATTTCTTTCTCATGGACATACCTATGCAATGCATCCCCTTGCTTTATCGGCTCTTCCAGTAGCAGTAGAAGAGTATAAAAAACTTGTGGCAACAGGACTTGTTAAAAAAGTAAGTGAACATTTGAGGATGAGACTTCATGAGTTAATGGCTCGTCATGAGTGCATAGGGGATGTAAGAGGGATTGGGCATTTCTGGGCCATTGAGATAGTAAAAAATAGAAAAACAAAAAAGCCTTTTAATACCAAGCAGGACAAGGCTTCTCTTAAGCCTCTTATGACAGGCAGGATATCAAAGGAGGCATTGAAAAAAGGATTATATATAGTTAGCTGGTATAACCACTTTATTGTTGCCCCTCCATTAATTATTACTGAGAAGGAAGTTGATGAGGGCATAGAAGTTCTTGATGAAGTTCTCAAAATTGCTGATGAGAAGGTTGAGGGGTGAGAAGGAGGTAAATAAAAGGCTACTTTATTGTACTAAGTTTTAATGCCAAAAACTTATTTTTTGAAAATTTTTTCCGGACGGGATATATTCTTAACTTCTATTTGGTGGTCCGTTGCAGCCACTGATTTAACATTTTTCCAGGAAAGTCCCGCCCAGGTTTCACCACCTATTTATATGGTTTATTTTTTTTGAGCGCGGGGTGTTTTTTCCATTTTGCGCCTTCCTGATTTTTATGGTGGTATGATGTATAAAAAGCAGTAGACCTGAGAAGATATAAAAAGCTCATTTAAATTCGCTACCTAAGCCTGGGAAGAACATCGCCTCCATAATCGATAACCCCTATCTTAGCTGTCTTTCCCTGTTTTTTAAAAGCTATATCCAGTGCTTCCTCTACATTTTCGGCTTGTTTGAAGCCGAGTTTTTCCTTATCCTCCAGAGATAGTCCTTCCGAGACGCAGATAACCTCTGAATGCTCCATTATTTTAGCGTGTTGAAGCAGGGTAGAGGCACAAACAAGGTCTTCAAACCTGTTTTCTTTAATTAGCCTTTTTAACTCCTCATAGGACCTGCTGGCATACTCTCCCATTTCAGAATGGGTAGGGGAGATACCATCAGGAAAAGAGGCAAGTAAAATAACCGTTCCTCCCTTTTTAAGACCTCTTTGAGCATAGGATAAGGGTTTAACGCCCTGCCAGTAATCTATATCCGCTGGATAGGCACTTAATATAACAATCTCGGCTAAATCGGGTATCTTTCTTTCGTACACCTTTTTTGCTACCTTTACTCCCTCCCTGTGGGCTTTAACCTGGTCACCTGATGCAATGTGGACTATCTCTTTCTTGTCATTAAGCACCACATTAACGATAAAGTTTAACCCCACAACTTCTGCTACCTTTTCCATCTCCAGTCTTACTTCATTTTCCGTATCCCCAACCATTTTAAGAAACATATCCTTATACATTGGAAGAAGATGGGTTTTTCCTGTTGTTTCCCAGGAACAAATTCCTGGCTGAACTGCTTTGCCACCCCCTCCGTATCCTGCAAGACAATGAGGAACAATACTTCCCACTGCTATTAAATAGTCTGCCTCGCAGGCCAGTTTATTTACACTGACAGGTATTCCACCGGGAGTTGAACCGACCTTAACCAGATTACTCTCATCTTTCCATTCGTGATTGACGACCCTGACTCTCCGGGTCACCTCTTTACCGTAACATTTCTCTATCTCCTCATCGCTCATATATCGGTGTGTTCCAAGAGAGATAAGCACAGTTATATCTTTGTCGGGTACTCCGGCCCGATTTAGCTCATCGAGGATAACAGGGAATATCCTTTCTCTGGGAGTTGGTCTTGTTATGTCATCTCCTATGATGACAACCTTTGTCCCTTTTTTTACCTTTTCAGATAAAGGAGCTGCAAAAATGGGGTTTTTCAGTGATTCCCGGATTGACTTTTTCTCATCTTTTAAACCGGGAAGGTCCTCCGGTTTTATAGAGTATAAAAGATTTTCTCGGGGAACCTTTACACCAACTTCACTATTTTTGTACCTTAAAGTTAATTCCTCTTCCATTTCATTCTCTCCTTTCTTTATCCATTGGATAATCTAAAGTGGAACTTATCTCATTTTATAAAGCATCCTGAATGTGTCAAACATCGAATCTTTTGCATTACCTTTGACATTTAAATTAATCCAGTATATAAATAAAAGGTAAGTAAAACTTGAAAGGTAAAAAAATGAGGAAAAATTTTTTTTATGCCGC
>QMQA01000365.1 GCA_003648845.1 Candidatus Aerophobota bacterium | reverse complement strand
ATCAAACCTTGGTGAAATTGATTATATCTTTCATCAAGCTGCTCAGGCAGGAGTCAGAAAAAGCTGGGGAAAAGACTTTAAGGCCTATACGCGCAACAATATATTGGCTACCCAGAAACTCTTGGAGTTTGCAAAAAATTTAAACATAAAAAAGTTTATCTATGCATCAAGCTCCTCAGTATATGGAGACGTAGAAAATCTGCCCATCAAAGAAACTTCCCCCACCAGACCCCTTTCCCCTTATGGAGTTTCTAAACTTGCCGGGGAAAATCTATGCTTTCTCTACTTCAAAAGCTTTGCTGTTCCAGCTGTGTGCCTTAGATATTTTACAGTCTATGGTCCACGCCAGAGGCCCGATATGGCCTTTCATAAGTTTATCAAAGGAATACTAAAGGATGAGGAGATTCACATTTACGGTAGCGGAGAGCAAACGAGGGATTTTACCTATATATCAGATGTTGTAGAAGCAAGCATCCTTGCCTTAAATGCTCCCCCTGGAGAGGTTTTAAACATAGGAGGAGGGAAAAGGATTAGCCTTATAGATGCTCTGAGTTTAATTGAAACCCTTACTGGTAAAAAGGCAAAAGTTAAGAAAAAGGAGGTCCAAAAAGGTGATGTCCATGATACGTGGGCAGATATTGAAAAAGCACACACCCTTATAGACTATAAGCCCAGGGTTTTACTTGAGGAGGGTTTGAAAAGGGAAATTTCCTGGATAAAGGAGATTTATAAATGAGGGTCTGCATTATTGGAACAGGTTATGTAGGTCTTGTCACAGGAGCAGGATTAGCTGAGCTTGGCAACAAGGTGTTTTGCGTGGATGTAGATGATGAAAAAATTGCAAATCTTAAAAAAGGCAAAACTCCCTTTTATGAGGAAGGACTAAAAGATTTAATAGAGAAAAATCTAAAAGAGGGAAGGCTTTTTTTCACAACCTCTCTTGCAGAAGGTGTTCATCCCTCAAAAATTGTCTTTATCGCTGTAGGTACCCCCCCTAAGGAAACTGGTGAGGCTGACCTTTCTTTCGTAATTAAGGTAGCAGAGGACCTATCCTGCCTGATTGATAAATATAAGATAATTGCCATAAAAAGCACTGTTCCTGTTGGAGCCCTGGAGCTTGTTACACAAATACTGGAAAGAGAAGGAAAGAAAAAAGGGGTAGATTTTGACATTGCATCCACCCCGGAATTTTTGCGAGAGGGAAATGCAGTATATGATTTTTTTCATCCCTCTCGAACAGTTTTAGGATATGACAATCCCAAAGTGGGGAAAATACTGCATGAACTCTTTGCTCCCTTACGCGCCCCCATTCTGCATACCAGTCCTGCTACTGCCCAGATGATAAAATACGCCTCCAACGCCTTTTTAGCCTCCCGCATATCTTTTATAAATGAAATAGCAAACATTTGTGAGAAGGTGGGAGCAGATGTAGTGGAAGTTGCTCGAGGGATGGGCTATGACAGGAGAATAGGAGAGGGCTACTTAAATGCAGGGATAGGCTTTGGTGGCCCCTGTTTGGTTAAAGACCTTAAGGCACTGATTAAAATAGCTGAAAACAGTGGTTATGAGGCACACTTTTTAAAATCAATCTTAGAGAAAAATGAACACCAAACAAGGACGATTTTGTATAAGATAAAACAGGTTCTGGGAGAGGTCTTGTATGATAAAACAGTTGGTATATTAGGACTTAGCTTTAAAGCTGGCACAAGCGATGTAAGAAATTCACTCTCCCTAAAAATAATCAAGCTTTTACAAAAAGAAGGTGCTAAAATAAAGGCCTATGATCCAAAAGCTATGGAGGAGGCAAGAAAGGTGGCTCCTGATGTAACTTACACTGAAGATCCTTATGAGACAGCACAATCCGATGCTCTTGTTATCCTCGCAGCCTGGGGGGAGTTTAAAGAGCTGGACCTTGAAAAAATAAAAGGGAATCTAAAAAATCCTGTTATCATTGACGGGGTAAATATCTTTGACCCTGAGAAAATGAGAAAATTAGGCTTTGTTTATAAAGGAGTGGGAAGGGGGTGAAATTTCACTTTTTAGGCCATTAGCGCTCTTGACAAATTTCCTTCCTGCTGCATAATGTTCAATGATTGAACAAACCTATGTCATTTACTGGTTTTTGCCCCTGATACGATTCCCAAAGTACTGTACGTTATCTTTTAAGAAGATAGGGACATAGATTACGCTGCCATTTCTCAGGCGACTAAAAGATTTGAAAATAAAATTAAAAAAGATAGAATAGTTTCAAATATGAAAGATGCGATTATGAAAATATCTTACGATCCTTTAGTTGATGCTCTGGATATAAGGTTTATCGAAGAAAAAGTAGAGTGTGAGGTAATTCACTTGACTGATCAGGTATCTATAGATATAGGCCCAAAAGGTAAAGTTGTTGCTATAGAGGTGCTGGATGCAAGTGAGCTTATTCCCAATTTAAGAAAGACAGGTATTGAGATAGAAAAGTCACCATTATTACAGTAGAGACCATGGGATTTCTCTCTTCCTCTTCCTTGGGGGGAAGGGGTGAGGTAAACCTTAATCGCATTTACGCATTATTAAATCCACGCATTTACGGAAACTTTAATGT
>QMQA01000364.1 GCA_003648845.1 Candidatus Aerophobota bacterium | reverse complement strand
CTTCAACATAGACACTCTCGGGAATCACCGTAACATTTGAAAACACAAAACCGTAAGGTGGATTATCAACAATGACAGGCACCACTTCCACATTTTTTCTAACCACTCTTTCAAGTGTTAGATGAATCGTTCTCGGGTTAATCTCTTTAATCTTAAGACTTCTGGGAAGGTTTTTCCTATCGATCTGTATCTGAAATCGTGCATCATTAAATACTTTTTTTTCAAGGTCCACATATGCGGTAAGGATAGATGTATCAAGAAGGGTGAAATTTTCTTCTCTACCTTTCAATACCACATTAACTGTATCAGGTATATTATTTGATACCACATATCTCTCGGGCAGATTCCTTACTTCAAACTTAACAGTAATAAGTTTTTCCTGCTCCTGGAGACCTGAAACATACATCCACAGGAGAAATGCTATGAAAAGAGATATTAACTTAACATGCCAGTTATAAAGAAGTCTATTGAATATAGGTAACTTTTTCATTATTGTTTCTCATTACTAACTTCTCTTCTCAGTTCCCCTGTGATAAAAGTGTTCCAACCTTTCCCGTAATTTCTTGATGGATATTCCAGTTTCAATCACAGAGTATCGAGCAACGGAAATTTTGCCTGTTTCCTCAGAAACCACTATCACAAGAGCATCAGTTTCTTCGGCCATGCCAAGAGCAGCAAGATGCCTGGTTCCGTACCCTTCAAGTAATTCATGTCTTTCCGTAAGGGGAAGGATACATTTGGCGGCAACAATTCTGTCCTGCTCGATTATCACAGCACCATCGTGAAGCGGCGAGTTCTTACTAAATATAGAAAAAAGAAGCTCTTTACTGACAAAAGCATCAATCCTTATGCCGGTTTCAATATAATTTCTCAAACCAACATTACCTTCCAGGACTATCAGAGAACCTATTTTTTTATTCGATAACTCCTCAACGGCTTCAAGAAGGACTCCAATTATATTGAATCCTCCCCTGAAAAAGACCCGCATCAGGTTGCTTTCTCCAATCCTCGTTAACATCCTCCTCAATTCAGGCTGAAAAAGTATAATCAGGGCAATTCCAGCAACCTTTATTAATTGATTTAACAGCCAGCTTACCGTTTCAAGATAGAGAAATCTTGCAAGCCAAGCTGCAAAAATTATCAGTGCCAAACCCTTAACAACCTGTATGGCTCTGGTGCCCGAAATCATAAGATACACTTTGTATATAACATACGCGATAATGATTATATCTATAAATGGTAAAAGGTAGTTTCGGACCCATCCAATATTTATTATAAAACCCATTTGTGAGAAGACTCTAAATAGTTAATTTTGCCACTTTCACGAGCAAGAACAAATCGAATGTACAACCTTAACGGTAAGAACAGCTTCCCTAACATCGTGTACTCTTATAATATCGGCACCATTGTACAGTGATATAGCATTTGCGGCTACAGTGGGTATGAGCCTTTCTTCCGCTTCAAGACCCGTGATGTGCCCGAGGAAAGATTTCCTGGAAAGCCCTATAAGAACTGGATATCCCAGCTCTTTAATGCTGGCAAGATTCTTAATAATTAAAAGATTATGATAGGGATCTTTCGCAAAGCCAATACCGGGGTCAACTATAATTCTTTCATTTTTTATACCTGCTTTCCTGGCCCTGTCAATTGACCATTGCAATTCAGATTTTATTTCTCCTATAACATCCCGGTATTTTGCATACTTCTGCATATTTTCAGGTTTTCCCCTTATATGCATGAGAATGATATAACACTTTTTCCTGGCTACAAGTTCAGCAAGTCCTTCAACAAATCTCAAACCTGATATATCGTTTACTATGTTTGCACCTGCTTCAATTGCTTTTTCAGCCACCTCCGGCTTATAGGTATCCACAGACAGAGGGATCTCAGACTTTGCTCTTATTCCCTCAATCACAGGTATTACCCTTTTGATCTCTTCATCGACAGTGACAGGCTTCGAACCAGGCCTCGTGGATTCTCCTCCCACGTCGATAATATCTGCTCCCTCATCTATAAATCTAAACGCCTGATCAATGGCTTTGGGAATATTTAAAACCCTGCTACGAGAATAAAAACTATCAGGTGTCACATTTATAATCCCCATCACAAGGGGTCTCTTTTCGATAGCAAATTTCAATTTCCATACCTTATTTTTTCTTGTGCCTGTTCTTCCTCAGTCTTTTTTTTCTTTTGTGATTGGCAATCTTCTGTCTTCTTCTTTTTTTCCCCGATGGCATTACTCCTCCTCATATTTTATTATGTAAAAAACTCTTAAACATCTTAAATATATTCAATTAAAATATTTGATTCAACCAGATTTAGGCATTTCAGCATTACTTGAAATTTTTAACCCATTATCACTATCATACTACATGAATCCTCTAAACTTCTCATGTTCAGACATCCTTTTTATCAACGCCTTAATATCCTGGCTTCTTCTTTTAGGACAGATAAGTATTCTATCGCGTTCCTTCACAATAATCATATCCTCTACCCCAATTATGCCGATTATCGACTCATCATCATTTAAAACTATATTGTTTTTAGAATCCACCTGCAATACATTACCCTCAATGATACTACCCGTTGG
>QMQA01000363.1 GCA_003648845.1 Candidatus Aerophobota bacterium | reverse complement strand
TTCTTACACTGTGATTACTTTGTTTTAGTAAGCCCATCTTCGGTAAAGTAGGTAACTAAACTTCTGGTGGTATTTGTCCCTTTAATACTTACGGTAACAGTGACCTGGGTAAGTGCTGGCTCAACTGATGTAGCGGCAATAGTAACTGTATAAGGTTTCTCTAAAATTGTATCGGAATAATCAGGAGGACCCGGAATCTGCCTGATACCTCCCCTGAGCTCCTCCATTTTCTCCTCAGCAATCCTGTCAGCAACGGATACCATCCGCAGCTTCCTAACCAGGCCAAGACCGCTGGAAAACCCCATAGCCAGGCCTATTACGGCAACTGCTACGATAAAAACAGCAACCAAAACCTCAATCAAAGTATATCCCTTTTTTCTGCGAAACATTCCCCACCTTATAATTTTCGGCAAATTATTATTTTTATCTGCAACTGGCATCTTTGATACCGGTTAAGCCTATAATATCACCAGAATTTGTCAAGAAAAACTATCTTCTTTCTCTACCATCCTATTGACAAAGCAAATAATTATATTAACCTATTTTTCACTATCCAGCTCTCTGAGAAAATCCTCTTCAGGGTCTTCTTCAGGACCCGGTAAGAATAAGGTTTGGTAATGAAAAACAGAAGAAAGGCAAGAGAACTTACTCTACAGGTTCTTTATCAGGCTGATATCAGGAAAATTCCTCCCACAGAGGCTCTTAAAGTTATTCTTTCACGCTACCATTTTAAACCGGATGTTGAGGTTTTTTCCCGGAAGCTGGTTATGGGAACGGAAAAATTCCTCCCCTGGATTGATAAACTGATTAAGTGGTATGCGAAAAACTGGACTCTGGATCGAATGACTGCGGTAGATCGGAATATTCTTAGATTCAGCATCTATGAGCTTCTTCTTGTCAAAGAAGTGCCACCTGTTGTATCTATAAATGAAGCAGTAGAAATAGCCAAACGTTATGGAACAGAAGATTCAGGAAAATTCATAAATGGAATCCTGGATAAAATTCGCAGAGAAAGAGCATCAGAGAAAACTCTCAAATGGGGTTATCTAAGGCAAAAACTTCAAAACCCTTTCCTCAAATCTTTCATTAGCCTGAAAAACACAAAAAAAGCCTACCTGGTAGGAGGATTTATCAGAGATAACCTTTTGGGGAAGGAAACAAAGGATCTTGATATTATCCTGGATGCCCCGGACTTTGAACTGGTGGAAAAATTTGCCCGCTCCTGTGGAAAATCTCCTGTAGTTCTGGATGAGAACTTAAGAAGAGTCATCCTCCCTGATGGATATCAGATGGATTTTACCCTGCAAAAATCCTCTCTTGAGGTTGATCTTCTGGAAAGAGATTTTACCATAGATGCACTCTGTCTTGATCTTGACAACTTAAAAATGCCAAATTTTCACCTTCTGGATATAAAAAATGGTCTGGAACACCTCTTTGATAGAAAAATAGTTCTGATCACTGCTGAGGCGCTGGATAAAGACCCATTGAGGATGTTAAGAGCTTTCCGCCTTAAATCACAGCTCGACTTTGAAATAGATGAACATCTTCTTAATCTTATTTCTAGAAAATCCCACCTCATTGAGAAAGTAGCAAAGGAGAGAATAAGGGAAGAGATCTTTTTAATTATGCAAAGTCCCTGTGCTGGAACTTATCTGAATCACCCTGCTGCCAGGAAACTTATGGAAAGTATACTGAACAGTCCCGTTTATCCCGAAAATCTTCAATATCTGGAAGAAATTCTCTCTCCTGAAAAAAACTTTTTTTCCTCTATTAAAACAAGGCTTATCCAGCATTTAGAAAAGAAAATAGGAAACATTACAAGACTTAAGCTACTTAAGCTGGTCAGTTTGATTCTCTCCTCCTCTGTCCCTGGGGTGGAAGAGATTATAGCCAGAGCCCTCACCCTGAGCAAAAAAGAAAGAAAAATTATCAGAAAAGTTATAAATTTTTGGCCTTTTTTGGAAAAACTAAAGGAAGAATCATTTAATTCTTCAAAATTTGCTGCATTCTTTCTCGAAGGCGGGGAAGAGGTACCGGAGATATGTCTTGCAGCAGCTGTGGCAAAAAAAGAGGACACTGAGTATTTAAAGCTAGTTCAGCAGGTCCTTTCAAATTTTTTTGAAAAATACTCTTTAATCCTCCACCCTCCCAAACTTGTCTCAGGAGATGAGCTGATAAACCTGCTGGGTATCAAACCAGGCCCCCTGGTAAATACAATTCTTAACAAAATACATCAGGCTCAAATTGCTGGCAAAGTAAAAGAAAAAAAACAGGCACTGGAGCTTGCCCACCAGCTACTTGAAAAAGAAAAACAATAAGATGGTGCGCCTGGCAGGATTCGAACCTGCGACACGCGGCTTAGGAGGCCGCTGCTCTGTCCTTCTGAGCTACAGGCGCAATTTCTCCTCTAAATTATACTATACATTTTTTAACCAAAATCAAGTTGTGGGGGTCAGGTTATGTATGAAAAAAAAGAGTCTGAAAGGGTTGAGTAGAAAGTTACCGGGATTCTGAGAAAAAGCAACCTCGTCAGAGGAGAAGGTATATAGGAAAGAAGGATCCTGTAACAGGAGAGGTTGTGACACCCCGGAAAGGTTTT
>QMQA01000362.1 GCA_003648845.1 Candidatus Aerophobota bacterium | reverse complement strand
TTCATAACAGCAACCCTGTCGGATATTGCCATAGCCTCTGCCTGGTCATGCGTCACGTATATTGCAGTGATCTCAAATTTCTTTTGAAGTTCAACTATCTCCATTCTCATTGACTCTCTCAATTTTGCATCCAGGTTACTCAAAGGCTCATCCAGCAGTAGCAGTACAGGATTATATACTAATGATCTGGCTAATGCTACTCTTTGTTGTTGACCTCCACTTAAGAGGGTGGCATACCGTTGCTCCAGCTCCTCAAGGCCAATTAATTTCAGTACATCTCTAACCTTTTTTTCAATTTCTTGTCTGGGCATCTTCTTTTCTACCAATGGATAGGCAATATTCTGGAAAACAGTCATATGAGGCCAGATAGCGTAAGATTGAAAAACCATTCCTAATTCTCTTTTCTCAGGAGGGACGAATATTTTTTTCTCGGTAGAAGATACCAGTTTATCTCCTATGTAAATCTCTCCCTGATCAGGCCTTTCTAATCCGGCTATACATCTTAGGGTGGTTGTTTTGCCACATCCACTGGGACCGAGCAATGTGAGTATCTCCCCCTTTTTGACCTCAAATGAGACATTGTCTACGGCAATAACTGAGTCAAATTTTTTAGTAAGTCTTTGAACTTTGACAAATGCCATTCTTTACCTCTCCCTCTATAGTTATTTGTAATTAAACTATTTTATTATGAACAGGTGTTCAACTGCCACCTGAGGGTTCTACCGGATCCTTGCGACAAACTGCTCTTTAGTAATTAAGCGAAGGATAATTATACCTATGAAAATTAATATTGTCTGAACAGTCGCCAGAGCAGCTGTAGCCGGGAAATCTCCATCTCTTAAAAGCTGAAATATCTGAACCGATACCACTTCGGTGCCAGGAAACCACAACAAGATTGCTGTTGAAAGTTCACGCATAAAAAGAATATAAAGAAGAAGCGCCGCTGCGGCAAAACCGGGCTTAAGCAAAGGTATGAGTATTCTGCGGACTGTCCTGAACCATGATGCCCCGCACACCCAGGATGATTCCTCGTGTTCCTTTCCTAAGGAAAGTAAAGAACTTGAAAGCGAACGGACGCCGTAGGGTATATAACGAGTAATGAAGGCTATCATAATAATCCATATGGTTCCGTAGATAGCGATAGGAACGCGAATCCATGCCCACAGCAGTCCAACTCCTATAACCATTCCCGGTATTGCGATAGGTAACATGGATAGATAATCAAAAACTCCCCGGCCTTTTACTTTGGTCCTGTTAATCAAGTAGGAGGTAAGCATTGCTAATAGGAGACAGATAAAGACCCCCACAGTAGCAAGAAAAAGGCTATTTATTATCGATCTTACTGAGGCTTCCTGTTCAAAAAGGACATATTTAAAATGCTCTAATGTCAATAGGCGAAAATTTATTATACCAGCCCAGTACCTATGGAATGATACCAGTATTAATGCAAAATAAGGCATAACTAACCCAACAAAAAGATATATCAAATTAAAGGCAAATGTAACATATCTCCACTTTCCAAGATCAATTAATCTGGGTCGGTAAGCCTTTCCTGTTACCGTGGTAAATTCCTTCTTGGCTATCATCCTCCGTTGTATAAATACACCTGTTGCAGTTATGCCCAAAAGGAGTGCTCCAAATGTTGCCGCAGAATTATAATCCTGAGGATAAAATGCGAGGAATCGTTGAATTTGGGTTGTTAAAACAAATTCTCCTCTGGGGGCCATTAAAGTGGCAGGGACTCCGAACTGACCAGCGGTATGCACAAATATTGTTAGAATGCCCGAGAGTATAGCTGGAAGAGCCAGAGGTAGAGTTATGCGAACTGCGCATTTAAAATTGTTTGAGCCAGAAATTCTTGCAGCCTCCTCAAGGGAAGGATCCATTGCCTTGAAGGAACCTAAGACAAACAGGTACATATAAGGGATATAATACAAACTGAGCACAAAAATAGTCCCACCTAATGTGGCAATATCGAACGGCGGTTTCTTAATAAATGGCACAAATTTGACCAGAGCATGATTAATAATACCCATTCTTTTGTCTAAAAGCATCATCCATGCTATTGCAGCAACAAACGGTGAAAGTAAAAAAGGCAACACATTCAATACTTCAAGTTGTTCTCTGAATGGTGTATTTGTTCTCGTAGTGATCCAGGCAAGGAATATCCCTATGGGAGATGCAATTAGCGTCACTCCACTCATTATTATGAAAGTGTTCTTGAGGATCTTCAGAATATTGTGTGAGGTAAAGGCTTTAATATAGTTTCCAATTGTAAAATTTGCGGGGTTTCCCGGAGGTGCTGTCCGAAAACTTCCCCATAGAAGTGCTCCAATTGGATATATAACAAGAAAACCCACAATTAACCCCGCTGCTACCATGAGAATAATTGGCCAACTTAACCTTCTTTCTGTTTGAATCATCGCCTACTCCTTAAGCAAGCCTTATTTTATCCAGAAGTTCGTTTTTGTCCTTGTTGGGGTGACAAACAAGGATTAGGAGGAATTAATCCCCCCCAATCCCTGTTTTTCAAAATCCCCTTTCTTTTTTTAATTTCTCATTCGTGAAAACCTGTATTCCGCTTGAAGTAAGGTTTTGCTACTACGG
>QMQA01000361.1 GCA_003648845.1 Candidatus Aerophobota bacterium | reverse complement strand
GATTAAAAATCTTGATAGATTAGAAAAAGAAATGAAAGCTCTTCTATCCAGTTTGGGTGAAGAGCCAACCTTAATGGAGATACGAGCTTCAGCGAGTATTTTACATGATTTTTACTCAGCTTTAGAAAAGATATTTGAAAAGATTGCTTTAATCATTGACAACAATCTTCCAAAAGGAGAAAAGTGGCATATTGAATTACTGTCCCAAATGGCAAAGCCTTCTGCAGACATCCGTCCTCCGGTTATTACAGAAAATCTTTTTGAGAAATTGAAAGAATATCTTAAATTTCGCCATCTTTTCAGAAATATCTACGGATTTGAACTCAAGTGGGAGAGAATTAAACCTTTAGTCTTATCCATGTCAGAGGTGTTTGATGATTTTAAGAAAAATATTGGGAAATTTCTGGATTATTTGGAATCTGATAAACAATTTGGGAAATAAAATGGATATAGGCTTTAACATTATCCACAAAAGCAATCCAAATATTTTTAAAGAAAAATTCAGCATAATTCAATTTCTCAAAGACCTAATGAATGGCAAGAAATTCCATCCTGATTTTGCTGTTTATGGGCTTGATAGCCTATTGTATTATGCAGAAGGCAGGGATGAGATAGCAAAATATATAAGAAATATTCTCCAGGATAATGCCAACCACCTTGTTGCCGGAAATTACATCGTTCAAATAGTGATTGAAGGCGATATAAAAGTTGTAGAAAGTGATGAAAGACCAAAGGTAGTTTACAAGAATGAGGAATTTCATCTATATCCTGTAATAGGCAGGGTTAAGCGACTTGATTTAAAGCATTTCCATGCACCACTTAATTTGCAATCATGAGAGAAAAATGGCAGGGCTGGCACCTTCATCATCTTGCAAGAAGGGCAAAGGTTTTTGGCATAGAAAAACCTCTTATATCTGCTCTGGAAAAATCTGGTTGGTATTTAGCCAAAAAATAAACAAATTTCTCCTTTACTTTATCCTGTTTTGGAAAAATCACTTAATCGTCTGGCTCAAATAAAGGATTTTGACAAAACCTGTGAGGATATAGATTGTCCAATATGCAAGAAGGTTAAGCAAAATTATCTTACCGAGACTGTTCAAAACAAGCCATATAAACTCAGTGTAGAACTTTACAGGTGGCAGAAAGAGGCAAAAAACTCTGGTGGGAGAACAATGGAAGGGGAATTATTAAGCTCGACTTTGACAGTTGCAAAATAAAAATCCTTTGTTTACGCTCCTTTCAACGATTAAAATTTGGGCGTACCACTACATTTTTAAAGCTAAAGTTTTTGTACTTGAGAAGGAACTCGCAAACTTACTGCTCGAAAAGCTTCGTGAGCTAAACCTTTGAGATCAGTTCTGAGAAGATAGGCCTTGTCTTTGACGTATAAGGTAACTGCCTTCACTTTCTTCACATCTCGTATCACTTTCCACACATTCTCTTTTACTCCTTTTTCCAACAGTTTCTTTTGCAAAGAAGTAGTGAGAAGAAAAGCAAGAAAACAGATAAAGATGTGCCCTTTTACTCTTTGAGGTGTCCAGTGAAATACCGGTCTTATCTTAAAGATGTTCTTTATGTCCCTGAAGGCATGCTCTATCATCCACAACCTCTTGTAGGCTCCCACTATCTTATCGGATGGTAAAGAAGTAGTGGTCTGGAGTACATACTTCCCATCGCAGCAGGCCTCCTTCTTGATTTTCTCCTTATTCAAAGTGACTCCTTTAGTCTCCACCTTACAGAACTTCCTTGCATCTCCAGTTAACACCTTGGAGAGACTGCCAGTTCTAATTTTCTTCTCCAGATTCTGGATGATCTGGTCTCTGGTTCCTCCTCCTCAAAGTAGATGCTGGTGGTATCGAAGAACACCACATCCAGCCACTCCCATACCCTGAGTTTGCTGGAAGGGGACAGGATCCTGTTCAGGATCATGGCAAAAACCGCCTCCTTCACTGGGAAGCTGTGGTTGTGAGAGGCAAGATACTTCTCCAGGATATCCTCAAGTCCTGTTAGCCCGAACAGTTTCCTGAAGACCAGTGGTGCCCCATACTGTTTTGCATCTTTGGCCAGAATATCTTTCCCTGCATCAATAACGGTGAGCTTCTCACTAAATTTGGCAAGACCACGGGTGAGGGTATCAATGCTCCCTTTCCTAAGATCTTCCAGGCGTCCCAGGTTGCAGATAACCTTCTGGCGAACCTTATCTTTTTCCCTACGAGTTTCCACTATCTGCAGGTACTCCCTTTTTGTTCCATCCTGGCGGTAGAAAGTTTTCTTTCTTATGAACATGGCATCTTAATTATGCCACATGATTATTTATTTATTTATCAAGGAACAATGGTTAAAATGTTGTCAATTATATGGCACTACTTTATGAGAAGTTTAAAAACAAAATCCCCATTTTATGCAGGTTTCAGAGATCGAGATGGTCATTTTTGGCCTTTTACTGTCAAAGTCGAGCTTTAGGTAAGGGGCGAAATCTTGTCCTCCTCTCATCCAGTGCTCTTTGAAACCCCTGGTTGGGAGTCTCACCTATACCTTCATGGAATCTTTGGTTGTAGAAGCTGATAAATTCCTGAAATTTCTCATCAAGCTCTTTAAGGGAAAGATTC
>QMQA01000360.1 GCA_003648845.1 Candidatus Aerophobota bacterium | reverse complement strand
TATTCAAGGAAGTGACAACCAGAGCTTTGTTTCCATATCCGGGACAGACAAAATAGTGACTGCAAAAGATGTGGAGGAAGCCTTAAAGAAAGCATCCTCTATTGCTCTTCCCCAGGATAGAGAGGTTATTCATGTATTAACACAGGACTGGATTATTGATGGTCAAGACCAGATAAAAGAACCTGTAGGAATGAGAGGAGCGCATCTTCAATTAAAAGTTCATCTGGTTACCGCCTCTTCTGGATGTTGCCGGAATATAGAGGAAAGTGTCAGAAATGCAGGATATGATGTTGAAGGACTGGCACTTCAACCCCTGGCATCCGGCATGTCTACTCTCTCTCCTCAGGAGCAAGACTTGGGAGTGGTCTTGCTGGATATAGGAGGAGGCACCACTGATCTTGCGATTTTTCTAAGAGAGGGATTAAGATTCACCAGAGTGATTGCAGTGGGGGGAACTCACATAACCAATGACATTGCCGTGGGTTTGCATATTTCCCGAGAGAAAGCCGAAGAGATAAAGATCCGGTATGGAACCTCTTCTGTAGAGTATCTGGATAAAGATGAATATATAGAGGTAGAGGGAGTTGCTGGAAGGGGCAGATACCAGGTGAAAAGATCAACTCTCGTCGAGATTATTCAACTGCGAATAGAGGAGTTGTTTGAGCTGGTGGATCTCCAACTTAGAAGCAGCGGGTACAAAGGATTGATTACCGCTGGAGTAGTACTTACCGGGGGTTGTTCTCTGCTTCCCGGAATAAAAGAAAAGGCAGAGGAAAAACTCAGCTTACCTGCCCGAATAGGATATCCCCGAGTTAGCTCCTCTGAAAAAATTTTTAATCCAGCTTATGCCACAGGAGTAGGTTTGCTTCTGTGGGGAATGAAAACCCGACAGGAACTTGCTCTTAAGAAAAGACTGGATGTAAGAATAAAAGAATGGTTGAAGGATTTTTTCTAAATATGGGGAGCCTCAAAAGATTAAAAGTAGCTGTTATTGGTGATAACTTTATTAAAAATGAACTTGTAGAAAATGTGATGGAAGAGAGGCTGAAAAAATATATAAATTTGGAGCTATGTCATGGTTTTCTCAACTGGCCAGATGAACCTTTTGTATCAGGAGAAGAAGTCCAGGAATACGTGGGAAAAGAAGAACAGATCTGTAAGGTGGCTCAAGATGCTGATATTATACTTACCCAGCTTGCTCCCATTACCTCCCGGGTAATATCAAGCTGCAAAAAATTGAAACTAATTGCCTGTTGCAGAGGGGGTCCGGTAAATGTAAATGTTGATTTTGCCACAAAAAAAAGGATACCTGTCCTAAACACGCCTGGAAGAAATGCTACAGCCTGTGCTGAGTTTACAGTAGGTATGATTCTTGCTCTTTTAAAAAACATCATACCAGCTCACTGTGAGCTTAAAAAAGGAAAATGGAGAGGAGATTTTTACCGATTTGACAGGTGTGCAGAAGAGATCTATAACAAAAAGGTGGGAGTAATTGGTTTTGGAGAGGTTGGAAGTAAAATCTGCAGGATTCTTTTAAGCTTTGGTGCCAAGGTTCTTGTTTATGACCCTTATATTAAAAGGGAGAAAATAAGAAAAAGTGGTGCTCTGGTGGTAGACCTTGAGACTCTTTTGAAAGAATCGCACATAGTGAGCATTAACGCTCGGCTCACTCCTACAAGTCACAGGTTAATTGGAGAAAAAGAACTTAATCTCATGATGCCTGGTTCTTATCTTATTAATTCAGCGCGAGGGAAACTTTTAGATTACGAGGCTCTTTATCGAGCTTTAAAGGAGGGAAAACTGGCAGGAGCTGCCCTTGATACCTTTGACCCGGAGCCACCTTCTCCGGATAGCCCTCTGCTGAGATTAGATAATGTAATACTCACTCCTCATATTGCTGGATCATCCAGAGAGGCAGCTTTAAGAGGAATTAAAATGCTTGTTTGCGGCATTGAGAAATATCTTCAGGGTGAGATTCCGAAAAATTGCGTTAATCCACAGGTCTTTGAACCAAAATAAACGTGAAATAATAACCAAATGGACAAACAGATTTGTATAGTAGGAATGGGTATGTTTGGGGTTGTTCTGGCAAGACACCTGGCTCTCAAATATCCTGAAAATCAGATTTTGGCCTATGACAGACAGGAAAGAGTCATCCAGAGCTTACTTGAGGAAAGAAAACACCCGGTGCATTTTCCAGATTACTTTATACCGGAAAACGTTATCCCGAGCAATGATTTAGAAAAGGTCATCAGCTCATCACACATCGTGGTTTTATCTGTACCAACACAGATGATAAGAAGTGCTGTCAGGGACCTTAGAAAATACTTAAGAAAAAACATTTTATTTTTGAATGTTGCCAAAGGATTGGAGATTGGCACAGGAAAAAGAGCCTCCCAGATTTTAAAAGAGGAAATTCACACAAATTACATTTACGCAGTTCTTTCCGGAGGAACCATAGCCGGTGAGATGATTAGAGGAGACCCTTTAGCTGCAGAGGTAGCCTGTGAAAATGAAAAGATTGCAAAGGAGCTGCAGGAAATTTTCTCTACAAAAAAATTTAGAATTTACCGAAACGATGATGTCACAGGAGTAGAAATTGCCGGAGCTTTAAAG
>QMQA01000359.1 GCA_003648845.1 Candidatus Aerophobota bacterium | reverse complement strand
ATTCAACACAGTACTGCACCCCAACCTTGGCATACAGGAGCCTGAGAAAATGGTATATCTCTGTAACTGTCGCAACCGTGCTCTTTATGCCACCGGTGGTCGTCCTCTGTTCAATCGCAACTGTTGGTGGAATACCTGTTATATTATCCACATCGGGCTTTTTCGCCGGCTGAATAATCTGCCTTGCATAAACATTCAGCGATTCAAGGTACCTCCTCTGACCTTCTGAAAAGAGAATATCAAAGGCAAGTGTGCTCTTCCCACTCCCACTCACACCTGTAACTACAGTCATCTTATTCTGCGGGATGTGTACATCGATCTCCTTGAGGTTATGCTCCCGCGCTTTCTTTATTTCAATGAAACGGTTGACTTCAGGAGCAGGCCTTTTCCTCAGGCTTTTCCCAGTTCTCCCATATAGTGATGGCACTAGCTCAGTTTTCCACCTGGCAGGTTCTATATCAGCCTGAATGCTCTCTGGATAGAATGCCCTTTCATTTTCAGACCTGCTTGCACCGGATCCTATATACTCAGCTACCGGTGATGCAACCTTTTCCAGCTCCCTCCCATGTTCTATAAAACCTCTTTCGATATACTGTTTGAGCTCCCTCCCCGTAAGGCTCCTTTCACATTTTATTATCTCATCAGGAGTCCCCTCAAATACAATCCATCCGCCATCATCTCCTCCGCCAGGTCCAAGATCAATAATCCATTCCGAAGATGCAATCACATCGAGGTTGTGTTCAATAACCACAATAGAGTGACCACCATTAACCAGTGTTCTAAAGGCACTGAGAAGCTTCTTTATATCATGAAAGTGAAGACCTGTTGTAGGCTCATCGAAGAGGAAAAGCATGTTCTTTCTTTTAATTTTCCCAGACTGGGCCTCTGCAATATGTTTAGCAAGCTTCAGCCTCTGTGCCTCTCCACCACTAAGTGTTGGCACAGGCTGTCCAAGCTGGAGGTAATCAAGTCCAACATCAATCAGGGGCTTTAATGCTCTTCTAATCTTGGGATAATGCTCAAAAAGCTCATATGCCTCGCTCACAGTAAGCTCAAATACATCTGCAATTGAAAGTTGTCTCCCATTGTCCTTTGGCTGGATTTTTATCTCCAAAATCTCTTTTTTAAACCTCTTTCCTCCACATATTGGACAACGAATATACACATCATTGAGAAATTGCATCTCAATATGCTCAAATCCACTTCCCCGGCAGTGGGGGCATTGTCCTTCTTTTGAATTAAAGCTAAAAGAGGAAGACTTAAATCCACCTGCCTGAGCATCAGGGGTTTCTGCAAATAACTCTCTGATCGGGGAAAGCGCCCCCACATAACTTAATGGATTGGACCTGGGTGTTTTACCAATTGGTGACTGGTCTACAAGAACAACCTCATCAATAAGTTCCACACCTTCCAGCCTTTCGTGAAGCCCCGGCTTTTCTTCGGGGAGGTGCTTCGCCCTCCGGATTCCCCTGTATATGATCTCCTCCACGAGGGTGGATTTCCCGGAGCCACTGACTCCGGTTATACACACAAATCTATTTAACGGAATAGTAACATCAATGTTCTTAAGATTATGTTCCCTTGCGCCAATTACCCTGAGAACTTTTTGGCCTATACTTTCCTTTTTATCAGCCAGGGTTCCCACCAGGTCCCTGGCGCTTATAATTTTATGGTACCTATCATGGAGAATTGAATCTCCTGTTCCATCTCCCTCATTGCCTTTTTTGTTTAACTCACCCTTTCTCTCTTTGGTGCTCCAATTAAAAAAGGTCGAGGCTCTGAGTTCTCCCCTCAAATATTTTGCCGTTATAGAATCCCTACAGTTTATAAACTCCTCAAATGGGCCTGAGAATACAACTCTGCCACCGTCTTTTCCCGATCCAGGCCCAAGTTCGATAATCATATCAGCCGAGCTTATTATCTTTGGATCATGTTCAACAACAACTATTGTATTTCCGCTGTCCCTGAGCTTCTTCAGGATACCTATAAGCCTTGTGATATTTGATGGATGGAGACCAATACTGGGCTCATCAAGAATAAAAAGAGTGTTTACGAGTGAAGTACCCAATGCAGTGGTTAGATTAATCCTCTGCACTTCACCTCCGCTGAGAGTTCTGGACTGCCTATCCAACGTGAGGTACCCAAGGCCTACCTCGACGAGGTATCCAAGCCTCGTTACTATTTCATCGAGTATCAGATCGTAAGCTCTATCCCTCTTCAGATCCCTATGCAAATCCACAAAAAACCTGTACGCTTCATCTATCGAAAGAGAATGTACCTCATGTATGTTGAGTCCCTCACCCGGTCCAATTCTATACAGGAGAGCCTCGGGTTTTAACCTCGATCCTCCGCAGTCGGGACATATAACATAGCTTCTGTACTTTGACAGGAGTACTCTTATATGCATCTTATAACTTTTACCTTCAAGCCATCTGAAAAAACTCTTAACACCGTACCATTTACCATCCTCCCACCTACCTTCGCCCTCAATAACCCACCTTCTTTCCTCTTCTGTTAATTCATTCCATGGTATATCAGTTCTGATACCCCTTTTTTTTGCAAAATAGACGAGATCTTCCTGACATTCGTAGTAACTCTGGGATTGAAAAACCTTTAT
>QMQA01000358.1 GCA_003648845.1 Candidatus Aerophobota bacterium | reverse complement strand
TAATATCTTGTCTTTAATTTCTATATTTTTCAGATTGCGGAGGAAGAGTAACATTCTATTGCCTATATGCTCTGGTGTAGTTTCTTCTTGCAATTTTTTAATACACCCTTCGTCCTTTACAGGTAATCTGAATAATGTTTTGTAGTTGGATGGTAAAGTTATAGGCTGTTCTATCCATATTGGTATCACTTGCCATGGAACTTTTTGTGGCTCAGGCCACTCATTTTTGACAAATTTAAACCTATAATCACCCGAATAAATCTCTGGAGAATCAGATATCAAAAATACTGATTTAAAACCAACACCCAAATAACCGATGTAATCTTTTGGAGTTTTAGAAGACATACCAACTCTGCATATACTATTCACATCGTCTCTAGAAAATGGACGACCGTCATTGAATGTCCTGATAAAGCGATTATCAATTTTGATTAAGAGAGAACCACTGCCTACATCATCAGCATTTTGGATAAACTCCATTAAGAAACTACCGTACCTTGGAAAAGCTTTCTCTATTCTATCTATGCTTCTATTGAGCGATGGCAAAACAAAGTCTGTATCTGAGTTTAAATACTTCTTTTTAATACTTTCAATATGGTCTCTTGCGATCATTTTATATTCCTAGATTTCTACATCAATTTTTTATTTCTGCTTTATGACTTATAAGTTTATCACTTTTGAATAAAAATCACAAAACGTTTTCCAAACCATTAATCCTGGTAAACTAAAAAATAGGAAAGATGATGTTAAATAAGTAAAGTGCTATAGCCAACAAGTCATATTTAGTGAATACAAAGTTTATTGTTGACTCAGAAATTTACTGTAGATATAGACGACATTAATTAAACATGCTTAGATAAGATATCTACCAACAGAAAGGAGGCAAAATGCACCATTACTTTACCTATGGCTCAAACATGGACAAAGAGGACAGGCGTGAGACAACTTAAACTGGCGCTACTGTGTCTGGGTGTGTTGCTTTTTGCCAGTTCTTTCTCCTTTGCTCAATCTTCACATCAGGCTACCATCCTGAAAATCTCCGATGGTGACACAGTATGGGTATTAATGGATGGCCAGAGAGTAAAACTTCGTTTACTGGGCATAGACACCCCTGAAAAGTTTAAAAGCAAAAAATTATCCAGGGATGCCCGAGAGTGCGGTGTCTCTCAGGGTTATATGAAAAACCTGGGACAGGAGGCAACGTACTATGCCAAGTCGTTGTTGCATAAAGGCCAGAAGGTCAGGGTGGTAGTGTATGGCAAGGGCTATTACGGAAGATCCCTAGCTCTAATATATCTTCTGGATGGAACCTGTTATAATGAAAAAATCATTAAAGACGGCTACGCCTGCGTCTATGAAAAATCAAGGGAGCTCCCAACCACGATAATGAGAAAGTTCATCTCTCTCGAACAGGAGGCAAAAAGGGACCGCAGGGGCCTCTGGAGATCCCACTACCAAATCCTGAAGTGTCTGTGTCAATAATCCCTACCATAAAGAATACCTCCTGAAAGGATAACTGGAACTGTTAACAGTTAACTGCCAAACCGGCTAACGGCTAACTGTGCCACTGGCCGGACAGTAACTATACCATGGAGCAAATCAAAGTTTTTTGAAGAAAATAAAAGAATGAGCTTGTTTTGTTATAGTTGCCAAATAAATAGAAGTATCGATTCCATGTGAGAAATTATTATTTCTTTTACATTTTGGAAGTAGTTAAATCTAAAGAAAGCGGATTAATCAGAGCAAAGTAAATATATAATAAGGCCCGGATTAATTACCTTGACTCTTCAGGGGCTCATGAGTATACAGGTTTTTATAATACTCGACAATAAGGGAGGGGATATGTCAAACCAAGTGCAAAAGAAAGACATCAAGGTAAAAATCACCGATGATGTATTGAAGGGGGTGTATGCCAACCAGATGAATGTAATCAATACCAGAGAAGAGTTTATACTTGATTTTGTGAATATCTTTCCACCGGGTGGAATTGTAAATGCCAGGATCATCATCAGCCCTGGACATTTAAAGAGAATTGTGAAGACATTGGCTATTGCCTTGGAAAGGTATGAGGAAAAGTTTGGAGAGATTGTAGAGGCACCTGAGCCCAAAGGGGAGCATGTGATACAGTAAAACAAAATCAGGCTGGGGTTTGATCTGCAACAAGCGCACAAATTTTTCTTTCCATCCGTCAGCCATTTTTATTCCTGGTCTTAATCCCTTTCTTGGGTTACATGGAGAAGTTCAGAAATAAGGTCAAAGACCTCTACACATGGGATTTGCCCTATAAATCTTCTTTAAAGGGCGGATGGAATGGTGATTTTAATACTGTCAAGTGGATTTTTGATAACGCAGCCAAACCCCAAAGCAATAGAAAAGAATCTGCCATTTCAAGGGAAAAACCTAATATTCCAGAAAGGCTTGCCGGTAGTTTTTCTAAAAAGCTTAAAATATTGGCCGATGCTATAGAGGAATTGGATCGGGAGATCAAGAGAAGGCTAAAGATGAGCTACTATTTTCAATCCAAAATCGATATCGAGATTTCAAGGCTGGAGTTCCTTTTGAAAGAACTTGAGCACTGGTCTCTGGGTTGCGAGGACAGCATAGAGCGCAGGAGGCTTGGC
>QMQA01000357.1 GCA_003648845.1 Candidatus Aerophobota bacterium | reverse complement strand
TTCCTCAAGCACATTAGACGCAGACCCGGACATCTGATTAAACGCCTCTGAAATAGCAGAGAGGGCCATATCTGTAATCTCACCTTCCTCCTGGGCCATCATCAACGATGCTATCTGTTTTGCCGCATCCTCTGTTACAATATACAGATGTGTTCCCGGGTAACCCTCTGTGATATTTGCATTCACCTGCACTATATTCTCAGGCAGATCCTTGATATATTCAGCAGCAGAAGTAATTATTACCTCAGGATTGCTGAGCTGTGCCGTTTTGCCAGTTATTGTTGCAAGGGTATTTCCCATGGAAGATGCCATTTCCGCGGCAAGAGATGCAAGTTCTGCCCTTTCGGCTTCGTTTATACCCCCACCACCAGGCCCAGGTGCCGGTTGTGAGGTTAAATCATCTGCTCCTGAAAGCAGGGCATCTATTTCTTCCTGTGAAAGAGAGCCATCGCTCATGGTTATTTTCCTCCTTCGATCTCTTTAAAAACTTCCTCTTCATCAACCTGTGATTCTATTTTTCTGGTGATCTGAACAGCCATCCTGTTCCCTACAAGACCGGGACGTACATAAAACTTCTTTCTGTCTCCGATTTTAAGAACCATCTCATCATCTACTTTTGTATTCTCAAGCTTGATAATATCACCTTTCTGAAGCTCAATAATATCCTTGAACTTGACTTCTATACACCCAAGCTCGGCAATCAATTCAATATAAACATTTTCAAGCTTCTTCTTCAAAATAGCCATGCTCTCGGTAGTTCCACCCCTTCGGATGCTGGAATACCAGTACTGGGCTGAGAGTTTTGAAATTATCGGTTCAATTGTAAGATAAGGAATACAGAAGTTTATCATTCCTTCAACATCACCAACCTTGGTTTCCAGGGTTATCAAAACCACCATATCGTTGGGTGGAACAATCTGAGCAAACTGAGGATTTGTTTCTATATTTCCAAGCCTCGGCCTTAGATCAATCACATTTGACCAGGCTTCTCTCAGATTACCAAGTATCCTTACAATGATTCCTTCAATAACGGAAAGCTCAATATCTGTGAGCTCCCTGTTTATTTTAGTTGCCTCTCCCGGTCCTCCGAATAATCTATCAATCACCGTGAAGGTTATCGAAGGATCGATTTCAAGCACCGAGCTTCCCTTGAGAGGATCCATATTTATAACGGCAAGTGTCGTGGGATTGGGTATCGAACGTAAAAACTCCTCGTATGTGAGCTGGTCAACTGATGCAACATGAACATGGACTATTGTTCTCAACTGGGCCGATAAAGAGGTTGTGGTTAATCTTGCAAATGTTTCATGCATCATCTGAAGGGTTCTGATCTGATCTTTCGAGAACTTATCGGGTCTTTTAAAATCGTATATTTTTATCTTTCTTGTTTCGGCCTTTTTAAGGGTCTCCTCCCCCTCAACTTCACCTGTGGAGATGGCTGTTAATAATTGATCTATTTCATCCTGTGAAAGTACTTCAGTCATTTTTAATACCCTTTTAGAAAACTTTTAAACCCAAAAAACCTACATTATCTCTATTATAATAGATTATATACACTAGATAAATAAAATCAATAAAAATATTAATCTTACGTAAGCACAAATTCTGTGAATACAACCTCCTTTATCTTACCCGCTTTCAATACCTCATTTATCCTGTTCATCAACTCTTCTTTAAGTTGTTCCCTTTCATCGTAAGAATCAAGCTGAGAATACTTTTTCGAACCTATTACCTGGATAACTATATCCCTGATCTGAGGTCTCCTCTTATTGAGTTCTGTTTGAATATCAACCCTCCCCTCTTCATAACCAAGCGAAATGGTTATCTTGACAAAATGAGGCTCATCAGTATCGGCTGTATTTATACTGAAAGGCTTCTCAAGATCAAAATATGCATAGAGAGGAGCAGCCTGTTTTACCTCCGGAGATGTCTTTTCCGTAGCTGGTGGTTTACCAACCCTCTGAGCCACAAGATAGGCTACTGTACCCGATATAATTATCATAACAAGAGCAATCGCTACATAAATTAGTGTTTTTATCATTGCGGGCCCAAATAATTTTTTTACACCCGCTTCTTCTGGTATCGCTTCTTCCTCAGTTCCACCTTCTATCTCTTCAATGGTTTCTTCTGTATCACCCATAAGTATACTCCCATAAAAGTATATTTAAATTATGAATATTCTTTTTTCCTCATTATTACTATATCTACTCTTCTATTATAAGCTCGTCCCTCCTCAATGTCATTTGACTCAACCGGTTGAAACTCACCATAACCAACTGCCTGGAGATTTTCTCCGGGAATGCCAAACTCCTCATTTAAAATCCTGACAATTTTAACCGCCCTTGCCGCTGAGAGCTCCCAGTTTGTTGGATAAATCGAGTAAAGTGCACTTGTTGGAGAAATAGGCGTATTATCAGTATGCCCCTCAACCCTGATATCGTTCTCCCTAAAATCCCTCTGCTGGAGAAACCGACCTATCTTATTTATGATCCTCCTTCCCTCAGGCGTCAGCTCTGCACTGCCTCTCTCAAAAAATGCATCTGCAATAAGAGAGATAATTACCCCCCTCTCATCCTCCGTAATTTTGACCTTCCTCGATTTTATTTCAGGCTGGAATATCGA
>QMQA01000356.1 GCA_003648845.1 Candidatus Aerophobota bacterium | reverse complement strand
GCCAAACTGATACAATTGCACACACTCAGGAAGTCTCCTCCAGTTAACAATCTCTCAGGTACTGTCTTTTCTCTGGTAGGTGTAGTTACTGCAAAATCGGTCTAATGGACAGGTTAATTTCAGAGAAAGCAGCTATAGATGGTGTTGCACGCATATAAGGCTCCTCAGGCGTTGGCTAAGATAATTTGTGAAAACGAGAGAGAGTTATCTGGTAAGAGGGAATCCTTTACAGCAAAGATTAACGCACCAGAATTTTACAAGAAAGTATTAAGGGAGTAATAATGCAAAACTCCCTTTATTGCGGTGACAATCTTCATGTTCTTCGAGAATACATACACGATGAGAGCGTGGACTTGATTTACCTTGATCCATCTTTTAAAAAAAATCAAAGTTATAATGCCCTCTTTCAAGAGAAAAATGGCACTCAATCCCCGGTAAAGATAAAGACTTTTGAGGATACCTGGCACTGGGACCTTACTACTGAGGAGACCTGGACAGAGACAGTGGAAAAAAGCCCGAATAGAAAGCTTGTCAATTTGATGGTGGCAATGAGGAAGTTCCTGGGAACTAACGATATGATGGCCTATCTTGTGATGATGGCCATAAGGCTTCAGGAGCTACATAGAGTTTTAAAGTCAACCGGATCTATTTACTTGCATTGCGACCCTGCAGCAAGCCACTATTTGAAGCTATTTATGGATTCAGTATTTGGGGGAAGAAATTTTCAAAATGAGATCATCTGGCATTATGTTAGCTTAGGTCATCCTAAAAGCAGATTTTCGAGAAATCACGATGTTATTTTATTTTATACAAAAACTCAGAACAGGATATTTAATCAAGATGACGTTCGAATTCCTTATAATGCTAAAAGATTAGCAAGAGCCACAAAAGACAAGAATGGAAATCTGGTCTACGTTCATGGACCGGGTTTTAGCGTGACCAAGGTACATCCCAGAGGCAAGGTTTGTGATGATGTTTGGTTTATTAATATAATCAATTCTATGGCCAAAGAACGTCTCGGTTATCCTACCCAAAAACCCGAAGCATTATTAGAGAGAATAATAAAAGCAAGCAGCAATGAAAATAATATCGTTTTAGATCCCTTTTGTGGCTGTGGAACTACTATAGTTGTGGCAGAGAAATTAAAAAGAAAATGGATAGGGATTGATATAACCCATTTAGCCATCGCTTTGATGGAATACAGATTGAGAGATACTTTTGGAGACTCTGTTGAATATAAGGTTATAGGCGTTCCTGTATCTGTTAAAGATGCCGAAGATCTGGCTAAGAGGGATAGGTTTCAGTTTCAAAGCTGGGCTTTAAGTCTGGTTAAAGCTAAACCTGAGCCAGGCGATGTAGCAGATAAGGGAATTGATGGAAGAATTTACTTCCATGATGATCCTAAAGGCAAGGAGGCAAAAGAAATTATTGTCCAGGTAAAAAGTGGGAAAGTTAATCGTAGTATGGTTAGGGATTTGAAAGGTCTTGTTGAAAGGGAAAAAGCTCAGATAGGAGTGTTGATAACTCTACGTAACCCTACAAGAGGTATGATAGGGGAAGCAGTATCAGCAGGATTTTACAACTCACCCGGGAACAAACAGTATCCCAGGATTCAAATCTTAACAATAGAGGATCTAATCAGGGGGGAGAAAATAAAACGTCCAATAGAAGGGATATGGGCCATAAATAGGACTTTTAAAAGAGCAAAAAAACATAAAGAAAAACAAGGAGAGCAAAAAGGACTATTTTAATCCCTCTTGTGTCTTTAAGTTTAAACCGGTGAGTGTCACATAGCCAAACCTTTTTTTAAAACCAAATCTTCCACCGTTTCTCCCGATATAAATCATGAAATATCATACCTTCCCTTTTTCCGAAAACCAGCCTTCCTTCTGCATCACTTTCATTGAAACCCTATTGCTCGGACCATCTCCTCTGGCTACGAAAATTCCAACATTTTCCCCAACCGTTTCTGATATCTTCGCAATATCCCTATGTGTAAATCCTGGGCAGAGCAGGATTGACTGAATGCCCTGCTCTTTGACAACCTTTTTGCACACTTCAATTGCCTGCTCCTGATCTTTGACCACTACCACAAAGAGCTTGTAGAACCTGGATGTTTCAATAACACATCTATGCTTGCCTGCATCAGCATCAGGAGCATGAGCAAGGAACAGTACTTTAAATGCCATTTTGCCACCCCCTATGGAGAAAAAATTTAAATCCCAATTATTTTTTTCGATATTATAAAAACAATAGGGCTGTTATGAAATTCTTCAGTAAGAGTATAAGACATGGCATTACAGCCACCCTTACAAATCTCTCCGTATTTACAGGTTCTGCAATTTGGGCCAAATTGATTTTTTCAAACTTCCGATCGTAAGTAAAATTATTGGGTGTATGATAAAAATTGTGGTAAAAAATGTTATGTAAGAAGAAGTTATCCTGCTACCAGAAAGGATTTGATGGGCTTGGTGATCTTCTTAAAAGATTGGGTGGAAAAATGATTGAGACTATATTAAAATGAGTAACCGAACAGGACACAAACTAATGGATTTATCCTCTGAAACCCTCCAACACTTCCTAAAAATCCTTCCTCAAAAGAAAGGCATTGAAAAGAATCTTTT
>QMQA01000355.1 GCA_003648845.1 Candidatus Aerophobota bacterium | reverse complement strand
CCTTACCTCTATCAAAACTAAAACCCCAACTATCGTAACCTCTGTACTCAAGACATTTAAGTCCCTTCACCAAAATTTCCGTACAATCTCTAAAACCTGTATAACCAACAATTCCACACATATCTTCCCCCTTACCAAAAGCTTATAATTATGAACCAGATCCACCACTATGAGCTCAAGCAGAGTAAACCCTTTCTTTTTGCTCTGTATTTTCTCAATCATCTCCGGTTTCTTAAAAATCTTTAAAGTTTTATCTTTAACCTGAAATTTTTTCGGCAACTGGAAAAAACAGGAGATAAAACTACGCGATAAGTCAAAGAATATACCGTGAAAGACTCTCCTTCTGCACTATCTCCTCAAGTCTTTCCCTTGCATACCTGGCGGTAATTGTAACAGATTCTCCTTTTAACTCGGAGGCCTTAAAAGATATCTCCTCCAGAAGTTTCTCCATTACCGTATGCAGCCGGCGAGCGCCAATATCCTGTGTCTGCTCATTAACAAGATAAGCCAAAGAGGCAATTTCTTTTACAGCTTCCGGAGTAAAAATAAGATTAACCCCTTCTGTTTTCAACAAAGCCTGGTATTGTCTTATCAGGGCATTTTTTGGTTCGGTTAATATCCGCTCAAAATCTTTTTCTGTCAGGCGATCAAGCTCCACTCTTATGGGAAACCTTCCCTGAAGTTCAGGAATAAGCTCAGATGGAGATGAACCATGAAATGCTCCTGCGGCAATAAACAGAATGTGGTCAGTTTTTACTGCTCCATATCGAGTGGCCACAGTTGTACCTTCTACTATAGGAAGCAGGTCTCTCTGTACTCCTTCTCTTGAGACATCGGCTCTGTTAGCTCCACCATCCACAATTTTGTCAATCTCATCGATAAATATTATACCCGAATTTTCGACTCTCCAGATGGCCTCTTCTATCATCCTATCCTTATCAATTAGCTTCTGTGATTCTTCCTCCAGAAGTATCTTCCTTGCCTCCTTGATGGAAACTTTTCTCTGTCTTGATCTTGCAGGTATCATCTCCCCGAGAAAATCCTGAAAGTTCATCCCCATTTGCTCTACACCCAGTGGACTGAATATCTCTATTACAGGTGTAAATTTATCCCTCGCTTTAATTTCAATAAGTCGGTCTTCAAGTTCGCCCTTTCTCAATCTTTCCCGTAACATTTGCCTGGTAGCCTCAGCCCTCCTTATTCTATCCTCATCAGTCCCCTCACCTGCAGTAACTCTCTGGGGTAGTGGAAGTAAAATATCCAGGATTCTTTCCTCTACCAGCTGTTCTGCTTTTAATCTCACTTTTTGCATCATCTCCATCCTGACCATATGAACCGATGTATTAACCAGATCTCTTACCATAGATTCTACATCTCGCCCGACATATCCGACCTCTGTATACTTGCTGGCTTCAACTTTAATAAAAGGTGCCTCGGCCAGTTGAGCTAACCTGCGTGCAATTTCAGTCTTACCTATGCCCGTTGGCCCTATCATAATTATATTTTTGGGGGCAACCTCGTCCCTCATCTCCGGTGACAGCTTCTGTCTGCGCCACCTGTTACGCAGGGCTATAGCCACTGCTATTTTTGCCTTTTTTTGACCAACGATATACTTATCCAGCTCCTTTACAATGGTAGCAGGAGTTAAATGCTTTTCTTTCATAGCTTGATCCTTTAGCCAAGTTCCTCTATTATAACCTGGTTATTAGTATAAACACAAATGGAGGCAGCAATATTGATAGAAATATCCACAATCTTTGCTGGATCATAATCGGTATGCTCCCATAAAGCTTTCGCAGCAGCCCGGGCATAGCCTGCACCTGAGCCAATAGCAATAACCTCTTCGTCAGGTTCAATCACATCACCGCTCC
Source organism: Candidatus Aerophobota bacterium (assembly GCA_003648845.1). The sequence continues at coordinate 757 of QMQA01000355.1, read as the reverse complement.
CGGAGATAACCAGTGTCTTTTCCTTATCTGCAACAATCATCAATGCCTCAAGTTTCCTTAAAACTTTATCCTGCCTCCATTCCTTGGCAAGTTCCAGTGCTGCGCGGGAGAGATTACCCTGATACTGTTCTATTTTCTTCTCAAACTTCTCAAAAAGAGTAAGAGCATCTGCCACTGCTCCTGCAAAACCAGCCAGAATCTTTCCCTTGTAAAGTTTTCTAACCTTATTAGCTTTTTGCTTCATTATTATATTTTGAAAGGTTACCTGTCCATCTCCTCCCAGCGCCACCTTGCCAGATTTTCTAACTGCGAGGATAGTTGTTCTTCGAAACAAATCTGCCTCCTTAAGCACGGGGATGTGATTCTGTATAAACCTTTTTCAGGTGCGAGGGTGTAATATGTGTATAAATCTGGGTAGTAGAAAGTCTTTCGTGTCCCAAAAGTTCTTGAACTGCACGAAGATCTGCCCCTCTGTTAATCAGATGAGTAGCAAAAGAATGCCTTAAAGTATGAGGGGTAACATTTTTATCAATCCCCATTTTCTCGATATATAAATTTAGCCTTTCCCTTGCAGATCTATCAGATATTCTTTCTCCAAATTTATTGAGAAACAGAGCTTGATCTTGAATAGCTAATTTTTTTTCTCTCCACTGGAGGTACTTTTTTAAAGCATCAAGAGCATACCTTCCTACCGGAATTAATCTTTCTTTGTCTCTTTTTCCTTTCACTCTGAGAAGCTCTGCACTGAAATCAATAT
>QMQA01000354.1 GCA_003648845.1 Candidatus Aerophobota bacterium | reverse complement strand
TCTCAGCCTTCTGAAAAGTTTTATCAGTCTCCTCCAGTTTTGTTCCTGCCTCTCTTTTTATACTCATATAAATTGAGCCTGTATCCATTTCTGGAATAAAAGACAGCCCCACCCACCGGAAAAGAACAAACATGCTAACAAGGAAAAGGGCTCCTGTTATAACCAGAACCTTTTTGCGGTGAGTCAGGCACCAGGTAAGCATCTTTCCATAGATGTGGGTAACTTTCTCAATAAGATGGCCAAAAGAAGAAGCCAAACCTCTGTTTCGAGAGCTAAGGTGCAGAATGCGGGATGAAATCAGAGGAACAAGACTTAAAGCTACAAAAAGGGAAATCAATAAGGAAAAAACAACCGTTAAAGCCATGTCCCGAAAAAGTTGTCCTGCTATTCCCGGGATAAACACTATAGGGAAGAATACACAAATAGTGGTAAGAGTTGAGGCAGTAATGGCGGTAGCTACCTCTGATGAGCCAATAATAGCTCCCTGGTCAGCTGGTTCTCCCTTTTCACGATGGCGGAATATACTCTCAAGAACCACAATAGAATTATCTACAAAAAGTCCTACTCCCAGGGCAAGTCCACCCATAGATACAATATTCATGGTGACCCCAAATAAATTCATTGCTATAAAAGTAGCAATAATAGAGGTGGGAATGGAAATTAAGACAACTACGGTGCTCCTGAAATTGCGAAGGAAGATGAGAAGTACCGCTCCGCACAGAACTACAGCCAGAATGACGGTGTTAAAAAGATTACTCATGGACTGTTTGATTATTTTTGCTTCCTGATAAACAACAGAAAGCTTTACACCTTTTACTGAATCCTCTATCTTTTTCAATTGAGATAAAATACGGTCTGTAACCTCTACTGTATTTGCTCCGGATGCTCTGCGCACAGTAATTACCACAGCCGGCCTGCCGTTTATCCGGGTAATCTGTCTTTTATCCTGAGTCCCATCCACAACGTCTGCTACATCCTTAACATAGATAGGAACACCATTTTGATAGGTAATCACTGTACCAGCAATTTGCTCAACACTTGTATACTCTCCCAGAGTCCGAATGGTATACTCGGTTTTTCCCTCCTCTATGGTGCCTGCAGGAACCACCACATTTTCTTTTCTTATTGTCTCCATAAGCTGTCCAAGAGTAATCATGCGCGAGGCTAACCTTTCTCTGTCAACCTGAACCTGAATTTCTCTGACTTCTCCCCCCGAGGTGTCAGCAGAAGCTACCCCCTCAATTCTTTCAAGGCGAGGCTCTATTTCATCCTCGGCTATTCTCCTGAGCTCTGCCAGACTCTTTTCCCCGGAGACACTTATTCCCATAATGGGCATTAAAGTAGGGTCAAGTTTAAAAATTAGAGGCTCTTCTGCCTCCTCAGGAAGGAATGATTTGACAAGATCTACACTTTCTCTTACATGCCTCTCAGCAACATCCATATCAGTTCCCCAGGTAAACTCAGCCATAACTAAAGATACACCCTCCCTTGATTGAGAGGTGAGGGTGTCCAGATTCTCCACTGTAGCTATTGCCTCTTCTATAGGTCTTGTAATCAGGGATTCTATATCCTCTGGTGATGTTCCTGAATAGCGGGTAATCACCACCACCATTGGAAGCTCAAGCTGGGGGAAAAGGTCCATCTTCAATCCAACAAGAGCTACAACTCCTATTCCCACCAGCCCTATAAATAGCATCAGGAAGGTAACCGGTCTTTTAACCGAGAGGCTGGAAAGACTCATCTTTTACTTTTCCTCCTCCACAAAAACTTCGTACAACTAACAACTAAGAACCAGGAACCAACAACCAGGAACCAGTCTATTTTTCCTCCTCCAGTATCAGTTTAACACGTGCAAACATTCCTGGTTTAATCCGAAGACCAGGATTAGGAATTTTAACCTCCACTTTTATCTTTCTGCTCCTTGGGTCCATAGTGGGACTTATATTAATCTCCTGAGGGGTAAATACCTTATCAAGATAATTTTCAATCTGGACTGCTATTTTTCTGGTTAATGGAACCTTATCCAGATATTCCTCCCCTATATGAAGAACAATCTTTACCGAGCTTATATCAACAATAGAAACCAGAGGCTGTCCCGGACTGGCTAAAGAGCCCTCATCGGCAAAACGCCCGCTTACAATTCCAGATATGGGAGCCTTTATAGTGCAATCCTCCAGGCGGGATTTAACAAGCTCCAAAGCTGCCTGAGCATTTTGAACCTGTGCTCTGGCAAGTTCAATATCTTTTCCCCACAACTTATCCTCCCAGGATTTTCTGGCAAGCTCATAAGCTGACCTTGCATTTTCCAGCTGAGTTTGAGTCTGTTGTATTTTTACCTCCCAGCTTTTAGCTTCCCTTAACTTTTCAAGATTCTCAAGAGCCGATTTTGCCTGTTCTTCATTAGCCTCGGCTATTTGAATGTCTTCTTCTCTTGCTCCTTTTTTGATAAGCTCAAGGGATGCTTTAGCTGAGGCAAGTTGAGCCTGAGCTACCTCAAAGGCGAGTTTGGCTTTATCCAGAGCTTGCTCGGGAATGGCTCCTCTGTTATAATCATCCTCTGCTCTTTGCAGGTCCCTTTCCGCATTATGAAAATTAGCAAGAGCCTGTTGATAAGCTGCTTCTGCTCGCTTAATT
>QMQA01000353.1 GCA_003648845.1 Candidatus Aerophobota bacterium | reverse complement strand
CCTCATATCCTCAAGGCCTTCGATCGAGTGGGCATCCGGGCCGAGGGATACCGGTATTCCCATCTCGGCAGCTCTTTTCATCATTGGCCAGTCGGGATCAAGTCTGTGTGGGTTGCAGTTGTGCTCAAGTGCAACATTATACTTCTTCATTGCTTCCATTATAAGAGTTTCATTGTACCTGTATCCCTCTCTGCTTAGGAGGAGTCTACCGCTGATATGTCCTAGAATTGTGGTGTATGGATTTTCTATTGCTTTTAATAATCTCTCTGTGGCTTCCTCTTCACTCATGGAAAGCCTTGAATGGATGCTGGCTATAACGAAGTCTAGTTTTTCCAGTATATCATCCGGATAATCAAGTGATCCATCGGAAAGTATATCCGATTCTATTCCGCAGAAGATTCTGAACGGCTTCAGTTCAGAATTAAGCTTTTTAATTTCATCTATTTGCTCAAGTATTCTTTCAACTGAAAGACCATTTGCGTAGTATGCTGATTTTGAATGATCGCTGATACAGATAAACCTGTATCCTTTTTTGAAGCAGTATTCTGCAAGCTCTTTTACTGAATTGATTCCATCTGAGTAATTCGAATGGACATGAATAATACCTTTTATATCTTTTTCGGTTACCAGCTCAGGTAGACTATCTGTTTCGGCTGCCCGAACCTCATCGCCACCCTCTCTGATTTCAGGGGGTATATATTTTAGATTTAGAGCACCGTAAACTTCTTCTTCGGTACTTACCGGTATCTTCTCAGAGTCTCTATATATCCCGTATTCGTTCATTTTCAGGCCCATTTCTTTTGCCCTGGACCTGAGAATGGTGTTGTGTTCTTTTGAGCCGGTGAAATGTTGAAGTGCAGTTGGATAGCTTTCCCTGCTGACTATTCTGAAATCTACCTGTATGCCACCTCTCCTTATACTTACCTTGGTTTCCCCGGCAGCTATTATCCCTTCGTTTTTATTATCGCTATCCGTTAATGTTGTGAGATATTCAACCAGCCTATCTGTACCGGCACTATCTTTCGGTACAACAATCATATCTATATCTTTCAGGATAGTTTTTCCTCTTCTTAGGCTTCCAGCAATCGAGATAGTATCAACCATGTTGCCTGATTTGATCTCCTCGAGAAGTTCTTTGGCAATAGCCTCTGCCTCTGGATACAGATGTTGCTCTCTGTATCTTTTTCGGAGTTCTATCCCCCTGAGAATTTTTTCCTGGGTTTTGAGTCCAAAACCCTCAAGTGAGATTAGACGATTTTCCCTGCATGCATATTCTAGCTCACCTAGATTTGATCTACCTCGTTTTTCCCACAGTACCTTTACCTTTCGTGGCCCCATACCCGGGATGGACAGGAGTTCAAGGAGTGAATCCGGATATTTTTTCCTGAATTCTTCCAAGATAGATGATTTTCCAGTGCCCAGATATTCGTTGATTATCTCTTCAACAGATTTTCCCACTCCCTTTATTGATCTCAATTCTCCTTTTTTATATAATTCCTCAATATCCCTGTCCATCATCTCGATATTTTTGGCTGCCTGCTGGTAAGCTCTTACCCTGAAAACGTCCTCACCGGATAGTTCTTTGTATATTCCTATCAGTCTTAGGAGATCTGCAATCTCTTTGTTTTTCATTTTTGAAGAGCCTCTAATTCAGATTGGGCTTTCTTCATAATTAAGGATGCGGATTTTTCATTTATTATTATCTCTTCAATTGCCTTTTTTACTATCTTATTGTAACTGATGTAATCAAAATCCGGATTAAAAACATCGGCCTTTTCAGCTTCGTTGGTAATTATTAGGTGGTTTGGATTTTCTTCGTAAAATACCAGCAATTCAAGGGATTCTTTAATACTATTTCTTATTGGTGGAGCCCCTGTATGTGTATACCATCTGAGGATGTTTTCATATTTTAGCAGGTATTCAAGAACCTTGTAGCTTTCGTTCTCGTATCTTTTGGATGAGTTGATTATTACGAATGATGTACCGATCAGCATTGGACGAGTGTTCTTGCCGAATGGGAGCGGCCAGACTCCAAGGATATACGGTATTGTTGATTTGAAGTTAACCAGGTTCGATGCATCCGAGAGAATGATGGCAAGCTTGCCACTGAAGAACATGTTCTGGGCCTCTTCTGGTGTTAATTTTTCTGGCATGTAGCGTAATTCGTATATTGCTTTCTGAAGAACATCCATTGCTTCAATAGCACTATCCGAGGAGATGTCAATCCTATCTTTAAAGTATACTCTTTTGTCTGTATAGCTTTCTACGTATTCTATGTAATCATAGAGAGACTCTGTTGGAATGTATACACCATATTTATCAGTGGTTTCCTTTATTCTTTTTAAGGTATTGAATATTTGATCCCAGTTGGCAGGTTCTTCAGTGTATGGAATCCCTCTACTCTGTATTATATTTTGGTTTATAAAGAACACGGGGAATGTGTAGATAAATGGAAGCCCATAAATTTTCCCGTTTACAGTTACAGAGTCCCAGAACTTCTCAGGTATATCTTTTTTTAATTTTGATGGGAGATAACCACCCAGATCTATTATTAAATCCATCTCTGCGAGGACTTTTAGATAAAAAGTGGGAACTATGGCGATTGAAGGCAGGTTTTCTCTTGCCAGAAGATCAAGAT
>QMQA01000352.1 GCA_003648845.1 Candidatus Aerophobota bacterium | reverse complement strand
GGGAAATTTTAAGTGTAGATATTGCCGATACAGAAACAAGAGAATCCTGGGGAAAGGTATTCCGCGGTCTTAAAAGAAGGGGGCTTAGAGGAGTAAAACTTGTTGTCTCTGATGATCATGAGGGACTACGGCAAGCTATAGAAAGATACTTCCAGGGAGCTACCTGGCAAAGATGTCAGTTCCACTTCCAGCGCAATCTCTTAGATTATGTGAGAAAAAATGATAGGGAAAAGATCTCTTGTGAGGTAAAGAGTATATTCACGGGTCCTGACAGATACTTTGCCTTAATGAGAGCAAAAGAAATTATGCAAAAGTATGAAAATATCTATCCTAAATTTGTTCAGAAGCTGGAGGAGGGACTGGAGGATGCCCTTGCCTGTTTTTCTTTTCCTGCAGTTCATAGAAAAAAGATAAGAACCACCAATAGCCTTGAAAGATTCAATGAGGAGATAAGAAGAAGGACCAGGGTAATAAGGATATTCCCTGATGAGAGAGCCTTCTTTCGTCTTATCTGTGCCCTTTGTATAGAACAAAATGAGGAGTGGTTAACCGGAAGAAGATACATGAAAATGGAACCTCTTTACGAAGGAGAAAATGAGATCCTTAAGGTTGAGCCTGGAAAGGGGGTGGTAGCAGTCTAAATTTTCTAAAGAAAGAGCTTTTAAGGTTAAAAGGTGCTATTTAAGGCTCATACAAGGAACTTCTTTTAACCTTGGGAGTAGATTTCCTTTAGCTGGGAACTGAAAAGTCCTATATGAGCCTGTATTAATCCTTAGAATTAAGGACGAGGAAGGGGATTTGGCTTATTTTCCCCTGGTTTTTTGAAAGAGCAGAGGTGGTGAGGAGAATTTGTTTAACATTTTCTCCTCAGGTATATCTTCCTTATCTTGGAGGTAATTTACAGAAAATTTTGGACTTGACAGGGGAAAGTCCTCCAATGCCACTTGACATTTATTTAACTACTCTTAAGCTAAAAAATGAGCACCACTAAACCACAACAGGTGGAGCCTATGAGGATAGTAATAATAGGAGCAGGGGAAGTGGGCTACCACATAGCCAAAACCTTATCTTTGGAAAATCATGAGGTAACAGTAGTTGAAAGAGATGAAAAAACTTGCCAATACGTCCAAAGCACCCTGGATGTACTAACTATTTCTGGTAATGGAGCAAATATCAGCACTTTAAAAGAAGCGGGGATTCAAGATACTGATATGATAGTGGCAGTAACTGGTATTGATGAGGTAAATATGGTGGCGTGCATGACTGCCAGACAATTCGGGGTATCTAAGAAAATCGCCCGGATCAGAGACGTTGAGTATATAAAAAATAGTACTCTAATTAAACAGCAGTTAGGGGTTGATTTTGTTATAAATCCGGAGATAGCCACTTCCAGAGAAATAGTTAACCTGCTGGAATCTCCGGTAAATGTTGCCCAGATACAGAATTTTGCCGAAGGAAAGGTTCAGATATTTGAACTGAAGGTAAAAGAAGATTTCCCCTTTATTGGCAGACAGCTAAAAGATATAAATCTGGGCCGTCCTACATTGATTGTTGCTATCTACAGAAAGGGAGAGATAGTTATTCCTTCCGGGGAAGAGAAGATTCTGTTGGAGGATAATTTATACATAGTTGCAGGAGAGGAGCATTTTTTAAAATTAGATGAGATAACCGGTCCTCATCCGGTAAATATCCGAAATGTTATGATTTTAGGAGGAAGTAATATCGGTATCCAAACAGCTTCGATACTTTCCAGGCATGGTATCAGTACCAAATTGATTGAGGCAAACAGGGAAAAATGCCACATCCTGGCCCAAAAGCTCCCTGATACCTTAGTGATAAACGGTGACGGCACAGATGTTGAAATTTTAAAGTCCGAGGGGATAGGAGCTACCGATGGGTTTGTGGCAGTCACCGGGGATGAGGAAACCAACATTCTGGTATCCCTTCTTGCAAAACATTTAGGTTCAAATAAAGTCATAGCAAAGGTAGACAGGTCCAACTACATCCCGATAGTAGAAAAAATAGGAGTAGATGCCGTGGTTGACCCCAGAATAATTACCACCTCCAGTATACTGCGTTTTATCCGGAAAGGAGAGGTGGTCTCTTTAACCCTGCTAAAAGAAGGAAAAGCAGAAATTATGGAGCTTATAGCTCAACCGGCCTCTAAAATCATCAACAAACCTCTAAGAGATGCCCACCTGCCCAAGGAATGCATTATTGGGGCAATCGTCCGTGGGAGCCAGGTAATTATCCCTCACGGAAATGATATTATCCAACCTCAAGATAAAGTAATTGTATTCACCCTCCCTTCCAGTATAAAGAAAATAGAGAGAATGTTCACAGGGAAACAAAAAGTTAAGTGATGAAGTACAGGATTGTGTTAAACGCAACAGGTAGCGTCCTTACTCTTTTAGGGGTAAGCATGGTATTTCCCCTTATATGTGGCCTTCTGTACCAGGAGAAGGTAATCGTTGCCTTTTTGTTTTCTATTATTATCACTGTAGCAAGTGGTCTTTGTTTAAGGAAACTTTTCCCCTCTCAGGAGGCTATAGGACCAAAAGAGGGATTTGCAATTGCTACTTTGGGGTGGATATCCGCTGCCGGGTTTGGAACCCTTCCCTTTTTGTTTGCAGGTACGTT
>QMQA01000351.1 GCA_003648845.1 Candidatus Aerophobota bacterium | reverse complement strand
GTATATTACCTGTAAGACAAATTTTGTCAAGAAAATTCAGGATTGATTTTGCAGAGAAAATGATTAGTTAAAGGTAGGTCTATAGCAAGATTTCAAAAACTGGGGGATGGCAAGACCTTAAAGTGGGGTTGGCACCTCTTACACCATCATCTTCCCCGGAGAACTGATGGAGTTTGAACAGGTGGCAATAATTAACAAAAATAAAAAAGAGACTAAAGCAAAGAATATTTTTCTCATACTTGCACCTTTTTTCAAGCTGTTTTAATACTCTGGTGGCTTAACAGCTTTTTATTATAATTTTTTCTGGAATTTAACCTCACTCCAGCAATTCCAATCATCCTTAGGGCTAAAGAATCCTGCTTCGTTAAAAACGATCTCTACCTCCCGGGTTAAACCTTTAGCAATGCATACGGTCTTATTCCGCTTATAACTTTTACCCTTATGTATATTTTTCGCAGTAGAACAAACAGCAATGCAAATAGCATCTCCTTTGTTCCTGAAAACTGTAATAACCCTTATGGAATATCTTGTCCGGGCTGTACGAACGCTAATTTGTCCTTTGAAGAAGTCTCTGATACTTATTTACCCCCTCCTGCCTTGCATACAAGACCTTTTCTTGTTGCTCGTGGGTTCCCGGTGATTTAAGCTCTTTGTTTACTCCTATCATTACTAATAAATCTCAGAGTAAAAGTCAAACGAAGCCTGTCCTTTTTTCTTTTTTTCTTGACTAATGCGAGGTGGCTGGTAAAGTACTAACTGAAATAATCTATGGGATAGGTGTTTAACATAAACCAATCATAATAGAATTTTCGCTCATAAAACTCTTATGGGAGATCAAAGATAAAAAATAATAAAGCTAAATTTAAAGGACCCCGTATCCCTTTTCCCCATGACCTGAGGGACCTTTCCAGGCATCTTTCACAGACGCTACATCAAATACTATTTGAAAATGCTCAGGAAGGGATCTGGATTGTAGATAGTGAGGTCAGGACCGTGCTTGTCAATCAGTGTATGGCCGGGATGTTAGGTTATACGAGAGAGGAGATGTTTGGAAAATCTTTATTTTCATTTGTTGATAAAGACGAAATTGACTCGGCCAGACGTGCCATTGAGCGGCGCAAAAAAGGCATTAAAGAACAATACGATCGTAAACTTCTCAAAAAGGATGGAACCACCATTCACACAATTCTCACAACAGTGCCAATTTTTGATACTTATTCTGTGAGATTCATTGACAAAAAGGGCGACATCAGGTGGATAGAAGTAAATGCAGTCAAGATTGTATGGGAGGGAAGAGCTGCTACGTTAAATTTTGCAACTGACATCACCAAACGCAAACGGGCAGAACAAGAACTCCAGCAAAGTTTTGAGAGGCTGCGGAAAACACTGGGGGGAATTATCCGTGCAATGGCATTAACCATCGAGAAAAGGGATCCCTATACCGGTGGTCATCAACAAAGAGTATCCAATCTTGCCCGTGCCATAGCCACCGAAATGGGCCTTTCAAATGAGCAGATTGAAGCAGTCCGCACAGCAGCAACTATCCATGATATTGGCAAGATAGTCATACCGGCAGAGATTCTTATCAGACCCGGCCGGGTCACAGATATGGAATTTTCACTGATTAAATATCATCCCCGGGCTGCTTATGAAATAGTAAAGGAAATAGACTTTCCCTGGCCGGTTGCAAAGATTATCCTCCAGCATCATGAAAGGATGGATGGGTCTGGTTACCCTCAAGGTTTGAAGGGTGAAGACATTCTACTTGAGGCAAGGATCTTAGGGGTAGCCGATGTGGTTGAAGCAATGTCCTCTCACAGACCGTATCGGCCAGCCCTTGGTATAGATAAGGCACTGGAGGAGATTGAAAAAAAATAAAGGCAAACTCTACGATCCTCAGGTAGCAGATGCTTGCCTGAGACTTTTCAGGGAGAAAAAATTCAAGTTTGAGTAAAACAAACGACCAGACGAGACCTTAGCTAAAGTATAATAGAGAAGCTTTCAATGAAATGCCTCCATTTGACAAAAACAAAGAAAGAAGAGAAAATAATAACAAGATTTGGACTATAAAGAAGATTCAGTGAAATAAAAGATATTCTTGTACCTTTCACCTGAGATTACTAATGGAAATTTATGGTGGGCATCTCCTTTTCCTGTTAGCCTTAGACGAAAGATATCCTTTATGGGGGGTATAAGGAGAAGGTACTGTAAACTCTCTAAATAAAGATTTTTTACTTTATTGCTCTTTCAAATTTTATGATGGGAATATTCCCTTTTGTCGAGCTCAGTTGATGATGGTTGTACCTTTCAACCTCTTTGTCCAGTACCTTCTGTGCTTCCTAAATAGTTTTTATCTCCTTCCCTGCACGTTCGAATAGCCCTTTTCTGTAGCCACCGATAAGGTCTTTTCATTTTACCATGTGCCTGTGGTGAAAGAACATGGGTTACATCAGCTTTTAACTCTTTAAGTACTCTTTCCAGTGAGGATCTATATCATCCTATTTTTTCCAATCTCCCCCCTTTTGATTCTCGGTATCTTCAGGAGGTAGCTAAGTTTCACCTCTTCAGCAGATAATCTTTTGTGTAGTTGTTGAGCTACAGCCTATCTCCCCTCTCACATAATTTGAAGAGAGTAGTGTGGCAAAACC
>QMQA01000350.1 GCA_003648845.1 Candidatus Aerophobota bacterium | reverse complement strand
GAGCGAGTGCCTACTACTGACAATATTATTTTTTCTCTATTCAGAGAAACTTCAGAGTTCAAACTTTTTTTGTACAGCTTCACCTCTCGTCCCACCATCTTGCGTGTTATCTCCTGTACAGTGACATCTTTCACCTTGGCGGTATCAATGCATCGGCCGTCCCGTAAAACCGTAACTCGGTCTCCTATCTCAAATATCTCCTCCAAACGATGAGAAATATATATAATACCAACTCCTTCCTCTTTTAGTCTTTTAATATTATCAAATAAAACATCCAATTCCTTTCCGCTTAGAACAGCAGAGGGCTCGTCCATTACCAGTACTTTGCTTTTTCGACACAGAGCTTTAGCTACAGCAACCATTTGCCTTTCGGCAACTGTTAAATTACCCACCTTAGTTTTGACATCCAGAGGGAAATTTAAAGAGTCAAGTATTTGTACGGAACCACAATATAGCTTTTTCCAATTTACTCTCCCTAGGCGAGAACATGGCTCACTTCCAAGAAAGATATTCTCACCTACTGTAAGAAAGGGAAATAAATCTAACTCCTGGTAGATAAAGCTAATTCCCATTTCTCTTGCGATATATGGATTTATCTTACGTATTTTTTGTCCAAAAAAGTATATTTCCCCTTCGTCGGGATGGTAAACTCCGGAAAGTATTTTTATTAAAGTAGATTTACCTGCTCCATTTTCTCCAACCAAACAGTGCACCTCACCCTCGTGGAGATCAAAATTTACACCCTTTAAGGCGTGTACCCCAGGAAAACTTTTGTGTATACCCCTCATCTCAATCAAGCAATTTCTACTCCTATCTCTCCCCTTCATTTCTTCTTCCAAAAATTGAAATTGAGTCTGAATCATCTCCGAGTGCGGATATTGATGTAAACCGCCGCCAAAACAATTGCTCCCCTAACTCCATACTGTACGAAAGGGGATATACCCACGAGATTCATAAGGTTACCCAAGGCACCCAAAATTATTACTCCCACTAAAGTTCCAAAAAGACCCCCTGTCCCTCCAAATAAACTGGTCCCCCCTATCACCGCCGCAGCAATCGAATCTAACTCTAACCCCACTCCAGCTGTAGGTTGACCAGTTGCAACTCGACCAGTGTATATTATGCCTCCAAGACCTGCACAAAAACCGGAAATGCTATAAACCAACAGTCTAACCTCGGTAAGATTAATTCCACACATGAAAGCAGCCTTCTCGTTACCTCCCACAGCTCTGATAGCATATCCATATTTCGTCGTCTCTAAAAGCAAAAATGTGAAAACAAACACACTCATCCATATAACTACGGGAACTGGTACAACACCAATGTTTCCACCTCCAATAAAGCGAAAAACATCACGGATCCCCACAACAGTATAACCTTGAGTCCAAGTCAGAGCTATTCCCCGGATAATACCCATCATTCCTAAGGTAGCAATGAAAGGTGGTATTTTACCTCGATCAATCATAAAACCATTTATCCAACCTAAAAGAATGCAAGGAACAATACCTATATATGCTGCTTCTAACCACCCCATTGTTTGGTAAGAAGCACTCAAAACAGAGGATAGGGCGATCATAGAACCGACAGACAAATCTATACCTGCGGTTAAAATTATCAAGGTCTGACCTAGGGCTAAACATCCTGTGATAGAACTTTGCTTAAGGATATTGAATAGATTTTCTCGAGTAAGAAAAACCGGAGACAACTGGGAAGAAACTATTACTAATCCTAGCAATATGATCCCTAGCCTAAACTTTAAGATAAATCCCTTTATCCCCCTTTTTATCCCTTTATCAATAAAATTTCTTTCCAAAATCTTATTCTTTACCACAATTCCACTCTTCTCTATTTCCACTACCTCTCTTCTTCTGAGATGGGGAGGAGACGGAGACTTGGCTCTCTCCCCAATCTCTTCTTGACACTCGTCTATTAGTTAGTACATTAGATCATTTGCTTTAAGGTATTCATAGTACTGTTTGGTCTTCTGCAACTCGGTCTCATTAACGTTACTGAAAGTCTCGAAAGGTAACCATATTTCCGGCGGTACGGGTTTTCCATCCAGAAAGTCAATAGCAGTTTTGATAGTGAGATTTCCATAATAAGGAGGACATTGAGCTGTACCTAACATCTTACCTTCTATTATCAACTTCAGTGCGGGTCTTTCCCCATCAGTTGAAACTACCCAACCTAACAGTTCATCTCTTCCAGCGGCCTCGATAGCTGCCACGGCCCCTATTGCCATCTCATCACTGTGGCAGAACACTGCATCAATTTCTCCAGGAGGGAACCTCTCCATATAGTTTTCCATAATAGATCTTGCATTACTTCTTAGATAATCTCCGTCCTGAGAGGCAACTATCTTAATACCAGGAAACCTTTGAATTATTTCCCTGAATCCAGCTGCTCTATCTATCTGAGGTGAGGATCCTGCAGTCCCAGCTATCTCAACTACATTACCTTTATATTCACCATATTTTTGGTAGAGTTTTTCAACAAGAAGCCTAGCACATTCTCTCCCTTCCTCCACGTAGCTTGCCCCTATAAAGGTGACAAAATCTTTGCCTGGTACAGCATTGATCTTCCTATCAAAGACTATAAGGGGAATTCCTGCTCTTTTACACAAGTTAGCTGCAGGAGTTAAAGGCTCTG
>QMQA01000349.1 GCA_003648845.1 Candidatus Aerophobota bacterium | reverse complement strand
GAACATACTTTCCGTCGTAGCGGGCTTCTTTTTGAATTTTCTTCCTGTTAAGGATTATCTTTCCTGTTTCTATTTTGCAGAATCTTTTAGCATCCCCGGTTAGAACCTTTGAAAGTGTGTCAGCAACGGTTTAAAATTACCCAAAATCACCGGAATAAAATTCCCCACCCCAGAAAAACTTAACTTTTTCTGGTATAGTAAGGTAAAAAACTTACTACCAGGAGAAGGCCATGATAAATGTGGAGGAATGGATGGATATTCAATCTATGTATCGCAGAGGATTAAGTATTTCAGAGATTGCAAGGAGAGTGGGAAGATCCAGGAAAACGGTAAGAAAATATCTAAGTGAACCTCAAAAAATCCCTGAATACACAAGGAAGATAAAAAGAAAAAGTAAACTGGACCCTTATAAAGATTTTCTCCTTGCAAGAATGAGAGAAGGAGTATTTAATGGTCAAAAGCTGTTTGACGAGATAAAAAGACAAGGCTACACCGGTGGAATCACCATCCTCAGGGATTGGATGAAACCTTTCCGTGATGAAGAAAAACAAGTTGCTGAGCTTCGTTTTGAAACAGAGCCAGGACGCCAGGCACAAGCTGACTGGGCCTCCTTTGGTCAGATCTTCCATCAAGGAACATGGCATCCCTTATCTGGCTTTATTATGAAGCTAGGATATTCTCGCTGTCACTTTCTTACCTTTACGATAAGTCAGGATCTGGAACATCTTCTCGAATCCCATGTTAAGGCTTTTGAATTCTTTGGTGGGGTACCTGAGGAAATCCTTTATGATAATCCTAAAACCGTTGTAATATGGCGCAAGGGAAAAGAGATCAAATTTCACCCACGTTTTATAGAGTTTTGCGCCCATTATGGGTTTATCCCCAAACCATGCTGGCCAGGTAGGGCAAAAACAAAAGGGAAAGTAGAAAGGGGTGTAGGATACGTGAAGGGAAATTTCTGGCCAGGGATATCCTTTGAAAGTCTTGAGGATTTAAATGAGAAGGCTCTTTCTTGGTGCAGGGATATCGCAAACAAAAAGATCTCTTCTGAGACAGGTGAGGCTCCCTGTGAGAGGTTAAAACGGGAGAACCTCAAACCGATAAATATTGTAGCTCGCTATGATACCTCCTATCTTGCACATCTTAAGACAGGAAAGGACTGCCTTGTACGTTACAAGGGGGTGTGGTATTCAGTTCCCTGGCAGTATGCGAGAAAAAGGGTTCTCTTGAGAGCCCCTTTAGATGGCAAGAAGATCTTTATCTATCAAAAGATGAACCTTATTGCAGAGCATGAGCGATGCTACATCAGGTATACCAAAGTCATCAATGAGGAACATGTTCGGGGCCTTATCAAAAAGAGAAGGCAAAGAAAAGAGAAAGAAAATAGTATCCAGTTCATCTTACCATCAGGACCCGGTATTGGTCTTGAGCGGGTAGCACCCGAGGTTGAGGAGCGACCCCTTATAGAGTATGAGAAAATAGCCAAAATGAGTTAAGGAGGAAAAAGAGATGTCTCAACTACAGGAAGAGCGAATAAGAAAACTTTGTCAGGATCTTGATCTTTTCACTATCACTGAAGTACATATACATCTTGCTGAGGAGGCCAGTAAAGAAAATTGGACATACCTGGATTTCTTAGAAAAACTCCTTGATGAGGAGGTATCAGAGAAGTTTCGCCGCAGGGTAAAGGTAAAAACACAAATGGCAGGTTTTCCCTACATCAAGACCTTAGCTCAGTTTGATTTTTCTTTTCAACCCTCTGTTGATAAAAGAAAGATTAAAGAACTTTCCACTTTGAAATTCATCGAGGAAAAGGAAAATGTCATTTTCTTAGGACCACCTGGGGTAGGTAAGACTCACCTTGCCATAGCCCTTGGTATCCTGGCCATTGAGGCAGGATTAAGTGTATATTTTACCAAACTCCACAACATGATCTACAATCTAACCCAGGGCAAAAAAGAGGGAAGGGTTAAACAGAAAATGGCAAGCTATCGTCGTTTCCCCCTCTTAATTGTTGACGAGATCGGCTATCTTTCCTTAAACAGGGAAGAGGCAGCCCTTTTCTTTCAACTGGTAAGTGAGAGGTATGAGAAGGGATCAATGATCCTCACCTCAAACCGGTCTTATGGTTTTTGGGGTGATATATTTCCTGATAATATCATCACTGCTGCCATATTGGATAGAATTCTTCATCACTCCACTACCATTAACATAAAAGGTGAATCTTACAGACTTAAGGATAAAAAAAGAGCAGGGTTGGTCAGTGAAAAGATACTCCTTGGGGCAGGCAAGAAAGTTGAATCAGAATAAAAAAGAGCCATTTAGAGGCCATATAAGGCCTTTTCTTTAAGCTGGGCATTTTCCTTTACCCGGAAAATACAAAAAGCCCAAAGGGTCTCTATATTGATTTTGTAGATTAAGACCAGTAAGGAATTTAGCTCTTTAATGTAGTTCTCTACTCATTTTTTGAAGGCCAAAATTATCTTAGGGAAGAAAGCGAGCTGATTTTCATCAAGGTGGGTAATTTTAAACCGGTGAAAAGTGGGCACTTTTATCCCGGGGTTGACAGGAAGGAAACTTGTGGAGAAAGAAACAAGTTTTGCTCATCTTCAGACCGTAAGGGACACAGTAAGTGTATATGGTCTTCCTTT
>QMQA01000348.1 GCA_003648845.1 Candidatus Aerophobota bacterium | reverse complement strand
TCTTAAGATAGGTGATATCAAAGCAGAGTTAAAAAAAGGTGGCTCTGAATTGCAATTACCGGAGGGCAGCTTTGTAAGGATCAGGTACAGTTTTACCTCGAATGGGTCAACGTCTTTTATTGATGAGGTCTTTGATGAACAGAGCGCTAAAGGGCTTGCAACTGCAAGCCTCAGTAAGAAGGGTGGACTGGCAGCGGCTCCGTCGGCGGGAGCTGGTGTTTTCGAGCAGACTGCTCAGCCCGCATCACAGCCGCAGCAGGCAGTAGGGGCTCAGCCCGTACAGTTTGCCCAGTTAACCCCAACTCAACAGCAACCGGTTCAGGGGAATATAGGGTTGCTGATGGATGTATCGATGCAGCTCACTGTAGAGCTGGGTCGAACCAAGATGCTTATTAAGGATATTCTGGCTATGGGCGAGGGAACCATTGTTGAGCTGGATAAACTGGCAGGCGAACCGGTTGATCTGTTAGTAAATGGTAAATTGATTGCAAAGGGTGAGGTCGTGGTAATTGATGAAAACTTTGGAGTAAGGGTTACGGATATTATAAGCCCGGCTGAAAGGATATCGAGCCTGGAATAAAAACCAACACCCTGTGGTGTGAGAACTGGGAGGGGTAAAATCGTATACTCAAAAAGAAAATATAAGATCATACCTGCAAGAGTATTTCTCTCCATTTTTTTTATATTTGTATTGAGCACCGGTAATATCGTGTATTCACAGGAAAGAGCTGGAAATTCGTCTGTGAAATCCGTGGCGAGTTCTGATGTATCCAATTATAGTAGTGAAAATCAAACTGGGGTAAAGAAAATCTTGCCTCAGAGCTCCGGTGGTTCAGGTGATAGAGAAATAAAATCGGCAACTGGAGAAAAATCCTACCCGGGAAGTTCTGCAGTGTCATCTGGTGATAAGAATGGTGGGGAAACATCCCCTGCAAAAAAATCTATCTCTGGAACAGAGCCGGTGGGCGAAAGTGAAACAAGTGTATCAGACCAACCAGTTGAGGCCGGAACTCAGCGACAGCCTGACGGTGAGGATCCATACCGGTATGAGGAACCAAAGTTTGACCAGAGAGCCATAAGTTATCCGCTGCTTATACTCAGGACAATCGCAATTCTTGCTGTGATAATAATCGGAATCTATTTTATATTCAGACTACTCCTCAAGGCAAAGGGAAAAGTCATCTCGGATACTGATATAATCCGTGTACTTGCGACTTATCCCTTATCTCCGAACAGAGTTATCCAGATTGTGGAGATAGCCGAAAAGATACTGGTTCTGGGGGTTACCGAATCAAATATAAACCTCATTATGAGCGTCGATGATAAAGAATATGCCGATAGGATAAAACTGCTGAGTAGTAAGGAAAGAGCCGAGGGAAAGGGTTTTAAAGAGCAGTTTATGCGATTTATTGGTGGATCAGGTGGGGTCAGAGGTGGAAAGATTTCCTATCTTAATAACTATAAGGAGAGGATAAAGAAAATGAAGAAGTTTTAGAGTTTTCATTTTTTTATTTATTTTTTTTGTTCTTTATGTATAATATTTTATAACTTGTATAAATTTTATAAGTTTTTGGGAGGGGAACTTGATCTGTTTCATAAGGTGGATAAGAAAAAAGAGGAAACTCGTTCTTTTTGTTTCCCTGCTTCTCATATTTTTAACATTCCTGCCTGTTGGGTATATTTATGCTCAGGAGAGGATTCCTATTCCAAGGATTAACATTACCCTTGATGAGGCTACTGGCAGGAGAGATGTAGCTCTATCCCTTGAAATACTATTTTTGCTTACCGTACTTACACTTGCCCCTGCGATAGTTATATCTGTCACAAGCTTTACGAGAATAGCAATAGTATTCAGTTTTATAAGAAGGGCGCTCAGCACCCAGCAGGAGCCTCCAAATCAGATAATGATGGCGCTGGCAATATTTCTGACGATTTTTATCATGGCGCCCACAATTAAAGAGGTAAATGATACTGCTATCAGGCCCTACTTCGATGGAAAGATTAGCGCAGAGCAGATGTTTAACAGGGGGATTCAGCCAATAAGGGAGTTTATGTTCAGACAGACACGTGAGAAGGATATAGCGCTATTTATCCATATTGGTAATGTTAAAAGGCCAAGAAACAGGGACGAGGTGCCCACATGGGTTTTAATTCCAGCATTTATGATAAGTGAGCTTACCACTGCGTTCAAGATAGGAATTCTACTTTTTATTCCGTTTATAGTAATAGATCTTGTGGTGGCAAGTACTCTTATGTCCATGGGGATAATCTTCCTGCCACCGGTTATGATATCTCTGCCGTTGAAAATACTCCTGTTTATACTGGTGGATGGCTGGAATCTCCTAACTTTCCAGATAGTTAACAGCTTCAAATAGGGAGAAGGAGTATGGTTGCAGGTTTTACATGGGCAATATTTTTTACTGCCAATACTGAGGTAACAGGAGAAAAATGATGAGTGTAGGATTTGCATCTCAATTGCTCAGTCAGGCTCTTTTTCAGACCCTGCTTATTGCAGCACCGATGTTGGGGCTGGGGCTTCTTGTGGGGTTGTTGATAAGTATTTTTCAGGCCACAACCTCAATACAGGAGCAAACGCTCACATTTGTACCGAAAATAGTTGTGGTTCTTGGATCTGTAATTGTATTTGGAAACTG
>QMQA01000347.1 GCA_003648845.1 Candidatus Aerophobota bacterium | reverse complement strand
TTTCATGAATTTTTCTTTTGTTTTTCTCATTTCTTCTGGACTCAGTATTTCCGCTGGCCTCAAATCCATTTCGGATATAAGCTTTTCTCTCACATAATCCAGAACAGCTTCTGTTGCAGGTTTTAAAACAGGAAATGACATGTGATATATCGGAACAAACTCATCCGGGTCTGAAATTATTTTTATATCGGTTACTACATCGTCTACAATAAGCCTGTAACTATCTATTACCTTCTTTTTTGCGTTTTTTTTCATATTATTTCTTTAATTTCCTTTTCTGATTTTTATGTTTACGTTTTAAACGGCGAAAAATACTTTTCAAATGTTTCCTGTGTCTGATCAGATAAAGAGTACAGACCGGTATCAAGGGTAGAACAAGCACCAGCATGCAAATCTTCGGATCAGAAAATATGACCCACAGGTAAAAAATAACCGTAGGCAAGAAATTCTGCGAGAGCTTTTTATTAACAAGAAAAATATAAATAAGAAGAAGGCTAAGAACTGCTAATTCTATGTTAATAATTATCCTCTTCGGCGTCATTTTTATTTTGACTTTTTTCTTCTTAACCCCTCCTTTCCTTACCCTTTCCTTCAATCCTTTGATCTTGAACACGGGCTGGCCAACAACCGGGTAATGCACTTCTATAATCCCGTTTTCTTCAAGTATTTTCCCCCATTCTTCGATAGTCTCTCTTTTAACATTGAATTTTTTCATTGCCTGCATAAGAGTGATGGATTTCCTCTCCTGAATGAATTTTAAAAACTCATCTATTTCGGTTTCCAGCACCGGAAACCTTCCCTCAAGCTCGTATGCCTCTTTGTGATTTCTCATTTTCCACACCTTCAATATGGAACAAGGCCGAATACAGGTACGAACGCGCAATTTCCATCACTCGTGCATTTAGTGTAAAAAAGCAAGGCGTTTTTACAGTCTTCAAGGGATGTCACATTTTGAAACAGTATATCATCCCCCTGATATATTTTGCACAAAGAATCTGTTGCATTAAAAACTGCATGACCTGAAGTTCCGCTTACAGCATATTCGTATAAACTTTCATTTGTGATTTTCAAAGATAAACATTCTTCAGGCTTTATGCAATTCCTGCATTTTTGATATTCAGAATCACATACAGGCTCTGGATTTTCACACCCGGTATTGTAATAAACCGCATCACCTTCTGTGTAGAAGTAAACGCATTCACTCGCATTACACCACCACTCCTCACATGCTTCAATATTTTCTTCACGTATCTCTCCAGAAGCAGGATCGACTATTATTTTAAGCTTTTTGCTTACATTTCCACCAGCATCGATCCGAACCACCCAGCACTCTTCAGGACACGATGAGGATTCACATGAACGACAGGGTTCTTCAAATGTGATATTGGATTTTATCACGTGGTACTTCCTATTGATTATCTCTTTAACAGTTTGTGAATCCACGGGTTTTTTTGATGGTGTAAAAAGCAAGATTACAAGGAGTATGATCAACATTCCTCCCAAAACAATAATTTTTATCTCTTTCATTATTCCATCAACTCTGTAAGATTGTATTTTTTAGCCCTGATATCATCCATTCTGAACCACTCAGGAAGACCCCTTACACACTTACCTATATAATCTTTGTCTTGAAAGTATAAATAGTCTGCAGATACCTGATTTATCTTTACAGGAATATCAGAACACTGTAGTTCAGGAATATTGACAAAGCTTTCTATTCCGTTTACCGTTTCTTCAAGTTTGCCTTCAAGCCTGCCTATAATATCCGGACCACTGCTGTTTTCAAAATGAGTATAATAACCATGTTCTATAGCCTCTTTTATAGGAAGCGACCACACACCTCCGGAAATGTTATCAAGATAAACTTCATGGTATCCAGAAAGCTGTGTAAAGTACTTTACAGTATTAACCGCGTCTGTCGCATTTATCATATAGCATGATACAGAAGGTATATCCCCACTTTCAGAAATCACCCCGAGAAATCCGGAAACACCTAAAGAAGAATTGGTTACAAGGATTTTTTCACCTGCTTGTGAATCATTAATATCAAAGGTAACATTTCCTGAGCAGTTTCCTATTACAGTGCCTGTGAGGATTTTTATTGCATGATAAGGATACGGAAACCTCTCTATACTCCTTCCCACATAACCTCCTGTATTGAGAGGGTAAACAGGATCTTCTATATAATCCACCGATACGGTAATATGCTTCTCCTGATCTTTATTTATTGCAAAAATTTGCTGTTTATCCGAAATATTCATCCCAAAATCCACTGAGACCACGATATCAAACCCATCACCGCTTTTAACTCTTAGATTCCTATATGAGAGATCGATATCGAACTCTGTAAAACTCTCTTCCATTTTTTTCAACCAGTCCTGAAGAGTGTTGTTGAGCATTATGAATGTTTCATTACCGTAGATAGTTCCATTTGTTATAAGCTCTTCCAAACGAAGGGTTGCATTGTCAAGATAAGCCCCCTCCTTTATAACCCAGCCCGTAGCGGCA
The DNA here is from genome assembly GCA_003648845.1 of Candidatus Aerophobota bacterium. Next base: position 147 of record QMQA01000347.1, on the reverse strand, counting down.
AGCAATGCTCTTTTTGTGGAAATCTCCACCGCTTTTTCAAAATCCCTGTCTATACTTTTACCTATCTCAGCTATTTGATCCGCGATTACCTTTTCAAAGGGAGCACGTTTTACCACATGAATGGATGAAGAATAGTATGCTATAAAC
>QMQA01000346.1 GCA_003648845.1 Candidatus Aerophobota bacterium | reverse complement strand
CTCAAAAATAACTTTTAATAGATGACACTCCTAATCCGCAAGGAGAATGCTGTCTATTTTATTTTACTCAAACTTATAATATTTATCTAAGTTAAGCTTCTTTAACTTTTGAACCGATGGTTTTCCATCCTCATTCCATCCTCGAATCTCATAATACCAACTTAGCATCTTGTCAAAATCTCCTTTAGGGATAAAATTACCATCAGCAGGTCCTCCCTGTTTCAGAGGTCTTTCCATTCTTCTTGGCAGGTAGTCATCATTCCGGCAGAATCCTTCCCTGACATTAAACATCCGAGTTAGATTCCAAATTTGTTCTCCAGTCAATTCTATATCTTTGGCGTCTAAATCGTAACCGAGGAGATTTAACCACTCAATTACTTTATCTATTGCACGTGTATATCCAGCAAAAGAACAAGCAACTAAAGAATCCGGTATTACACTCCTAAGGTTTTGCTCTTGGATGACTGCTTCAGCATGGCCTTTTTGAATAGAATAAGGGTCACGATCGCCAAAAACATCTCCTCCTATGGCCCAAGCTCGCATGTGGCATGCTCCCCTATCACTGGTTGCATAGGCCAAACCCATACTAAATGAACCCCGGGGCTCGTAAGCCGGCAGTTCCAAGCCTTTTATCTCCACAGCGGCCTCTTTTGCTTCTCTACCAACTTGATCGCTGGCATATCGGACCCCTTCAGCAAGCATATCACCTATATCTTTTCGGTAAGCTATTTTCTCCACTAACTCTACAGCTTTCTGAGACTCACCAAATTTAATTTTGTAATCAATTAGTCCCTTTTCTGAGCACTCCATAGTCCATCCGATCACGTTACCCATACTTATGGTATCCATACCCAATTTATTGCACAAATCAGCTATCTTGGCCACTGCGCTTAAATCACCTATCTCTAAATTAGCTCCGATCATACCTAGAGTTTCATATTCTGGCCCCCTACCAGTTTTCAGCCCTTTATATAAACCTTCAGTCATCTCCAAATCGAAACCACAGGCTATGGGACAGTTATAGCAAGTCACTCTTTTCTTGGCGTTCTTCTTCACCGCCTCCAGGTTGATCTTATTAGCATGCTCGAATGATCCTTTAGTCCAGTTCCTAGTAGGAAAGGCACCAACCTTGTTGATCATATCTACCACGCGTGGAGTTCCGCCTTCTCTGGGACCCATTGTTATTTCGCTTGTAGCAAGGCGGTGTACCTCTTCTTTTTGGAGGTTTTTAACTTCTTGCGAAACATCCGGTCTTTTACCTCTCACTACTACTGCTTTCAAATTCTTGGACCCCATTACTGCACCAGCACCACCTCTTCCGGCATGATGGTGACCATTGTCACTACTGATAGTAGCAAACTTAACCAGATTCTCCCCAGCAGGTCCAATGGTTGCTACCTCATAATCCTCAAAATAATGACATACTTCGTCTATATTTTTCCCCTTGAGCTTAGAGGCATCACGGAGCTCTGCAGTACCATTATCTATCTTTAAGTAAACCGAAGATTCAGCTTTGCCTTCAAAAATTATACCCAGGTGATCCGGTAAACTAAATCTGAGTTGAGAAGGAAAATTCCCCCCAGAGTAGCTATGAAGAAATGCACCTGTAAGAGGTGACTTTGTAACTACACAGTATCGGCTGCAACCTGGAGCCAAACCAGTTAGTGGCCCCCACATAAATAAAAGTTTATTTTCAGGAGATAGAGCTTTAACTCCCTTTTTTAATTCATTGTATAGGTAAATCGCTCCTAATCCCTTACCCCCAATGAACTGGTTTAACCATTCTTCTGGAACTTCTTCAGACCTGATTCTCTTAGTAGAAAGATTTACCCGTAATATCTTATTTGCTTTAGTCATAATATCCTCCCTGTAAAAAATCTACATCGAGTCCTATCCCAGAAATAAGTTAGTACTCACCTCGCAGATTACGCTGCTTTCTTGCATATTCTTCAGGCATTTCAGTCACAGGTGCACGAGTAATGATGCTTATGGTGTCTATACCGGTAGCTACCATGGTGTATTTATATCCGGAGACCAAATAAAGAGAATCACCTTCATTGGCAACAAGCTCCATTTGTTCATTTTCTCCTTCCAACGATTCAGCTATGACTTTAATTTGATCTTTAGCGCAGTATAATAACTTCTTCTACATCTTGCTCCCATTTCCATGTTAGATCATCCATATCTGCAGCATGGTAGGCATGTCCATGAATAAAGTGTCTCGCAGCGTTTTTTTTCTTTGGTTACAATCCAGTAATTACGGAAACCCTGAACGTACTCCAATGGAGGAATCTTTTGTAAAACCTCATGCACTTTATATACCCTTAGTTTGCGTGGATTAGCCATTTGGCATACCTCCTCGTCTCCCTTCGGCACTGTCAAATTTTCTCTTCTCCTTTTGAGGTTTGGTACAATCACCTTAGGCCAAGCCAAAGATTTAACGGAAGATCTCCACTTCCTTTAACAGAAGATTATCCAGTTGATCCGGTACTTCGATGGGAACTCCTTCTCGAGAAAGCCTTGAGTGGCTAATCCAGCTGAAAACACTATGCTCTACATTCCCGCCTTAGGAAAGGTACACCTTGTTACTGGAAAATCACCCTGTTTTTCTCTTATAAGAGGAGATAAGCTACTTATTTTTTCTCATCCTTTTGTGTCAAAAGGACT
>QMQA01000345.1 GCA_003648845.1 Candidatus Aerophobota bacterium | reverse complement strand
TGTTGGTAGATGGGTTATTCTAACTGCTGAATCTGTAGTATTTACATGCTGCCCACCGGCTCCCTGGGCACGGTATGTATCGATCTTGAGGTCTTTTGGATCTATCTCGATTGAAATCTCATCATCCACTTCCGGGAGACAGAACACTGATGCAAAGGAGGTATGTCTTCTCGCATTGCTATCAAATGGTGATATTCTCACCAGCCGGTGGATTCCTATTTCGGTTTTGAGATAGCCGTATGCGTATGGGCCCTTCACGTAAACCGTTACTGATTTGATTCCAGCTTCTTCCCCGGGGAGTATATCAACGATCTCTGTTTTAAATCCCTTTTTCTCAGCCCATCTAAGATACATTCTGAGTAGCATTGAGACCCAGTCACAGGCCTCGGTTCCTCCAGCCCCCGAATGGATGGTAAGATAGGCATTTCTATGGTCATTTTCATCTTTGAAAAGGGAGAGCCTTAGCTGTTCATCTACATCCTTTTTGAGCTCCTCCAGAGAACTCTTTATTTCCTGTTCGAATGATTCCTCATTTTCTTCGAGGGCCATATTGTATAGCTCATAGAGCTCTTCAAACCTGTGTTTTATGTTTATCCAGGGTTCAATGGTTCTTTTAATAGAGCTGATTTCTTTTGTTATTGATTGAGCTTGTTCTTTATTGTCCCATAGGCCAGGCTCAGAGAGTTTTTTTTCGAGGTTTTCTTTCTTTTTTATAAGGCCCTCTATGTCAAAGTGAATCCCACCTTTCGTTTATGAGTTTATTTAAATTTTCGAGTTCTTCTCTGTAGTCTTCCAGCAAGAGCCTCACCCCTTTCGTATGTTTTTGAATGCAGTTTGATATGAGACATGATTTATTTTGGGTTAATGAAAAAATAGAAAAACGGGACTCAATTGTAAATAAAATCTTTTTAAATGCTATTTAAATTGTCATGTGTAATATGCATATTTAAATTTCAGCTTATGCTTAAGGATATAGATGAAGCCCTGGATTATCTGTACAGCTTTATCGATTATGAAACGCAGGTTGAGCATATTTACATCAGGATGAACTACAATGTTTCAAGAACTCTGAAACTTCTCGAGTTTATGAAAAATCCCCATAGAGAGCTAAAAATCTTTCATGTTGCAGGTACAAAGGGCAAGGGTACAGTTTGCTATCTTCTTGAGAGTTTTTTAAGAAAAAAGGGCTTTCGTACAGGGTTATTTATATCTCCACACATTGAAAAGATAAATGAAAGAATCTCAGTCTGCGGGCAGGATATCACTGATGATGAGATTATTGAGCTAATGAACATTGTTAAGCCAATTATAGACGGCATGATTGGATCTGATAAACCAACGACCTTCGAAATCCTTACCGCAATTGCAATGTATTATTTTAAGGAAAAGGGGGCTGAATATGTTGTTCTTGAAACGGGAATGGGAGGAAGGCTCGATTCAACAAACTTTTCAACCCCTCTTGTTTCTGTGATTACATCGATTAGTTATGATCATATGGACAAACTTGGTGACACAATCGAGAAAATTGCCTGGGAAAAAGCCGGTATAATTAAGCCCCATGTGCCTATTGTACTATCTTTTCAGGAATACTGTTGTGTTGTTGAAATATGCAGAAGGATCGCTAGAAAAAATAAGAGTGGTTTTTATTATGTTCCAGATTATATGAGTTACCGCATTATTGAGCAAAATGAGAGAGGAACCAGCTTTGATCTTTGGAAAAATAATGAAGTTATAGAGAATGTTTTCCTTGCTCTTCCTGGCAAACATCAGATAAATAATGGATTGACCTCGATTGTGGCACTTGAGGTTGGAGGAATAAAAACTCAACTGGAGGATATAAGGGAGGTTTTTTCGAGTATAAGCCTTCCGGTAAGGGTTGAGTTGGTAGAAATGGATGGATTAAAAATCATTCTGGACTCAGCCCATAACGAATCTTCTGCCAGATGCCTCATTGACACAATTAGACAACATTTTAGCTACAGAAGATTGATCTCGGTGGTGGGAATTGTAGAGGGGAAGGATTCCTTTGGTGTTATCAGTAACATAGCGCCTGTCTCTGATACGCTTATAATAACCAATCCTGTGAGCCATAGGCCGACCGATCCCGAAAAAGTTTGGAAAAAATCTTTGATGTTCAGAAAGGATTCGCTCCTTTTACCCGATCTTAAGCAGGCACTCTTGAGTGCATGCCAGGTTGCTGAAAAGAATGATATTATTATCGTGACCGGTTCCTTTTATACTGTATCTCCGGCAATGGAGATCATCAGAAAGGATATATTTGTGTGAAGCTTCAAAAAAGGAGATTTTCAATAAGGAACTGTAAAAATACCACCTAATACCGTACAAACATAGCCTTGCATTTACACCGGAGTAATTATCATTTTTAGAGAGCGATTATCCAATTCAGATCAGATAAAGTTACTGTGATTTTCAGAGGAACGTGACTCTAAAATAATCAAATTGTGTTATTAGAATTTTTAGTATTATTTAAGCGGCTAGATCAGTCTTTTCTGAAGTTTGCTTCTGACCTCTTCACATAACTCCATGCCCTTTTTCATCCTCTTGAGTGCAAAGAGTAGCTCAAGGTCTTTCAGGCGATTTTCAGGTACCACAGGGGGTTTATCAACTTTCACCATCATCAAATAAACTTTAGCTTTATTAAGTGTATGCTC
>QMQA01000344.1 GCA_003648845.1 Candidatus Aerophobota bacterium | reverse complement strand
GAAATATGAAATCTTACCCGATGATGTCATTGATTTCAGTGCCAATATAAATCCCTGGGGTGTATCGTTGGAAGTGGTAGAAGCAGTAAAGAAAAGGCTGGATACTATCTTCCGCTATCCTGATCCAGAGTGCAGAAGACTAACAGGTATCTTGAGCCAGATGTTGCGACTCAATCAAAAAAATATTCTCATAGGAAATGGTGCAACAGAAATTATCTATCTTGTAATGGAGGCACTCAAGCCTGCCAGGGTGATAGTTCCCTGTCCAACTTTTACCGAATACGAACGAGCCATAAAATTAGCAGGCGGAAGGGTAAAGTATTTATATTTGAAAGAGGAAAATAATTTTACCCTTGAAGTTGGCAGGCTAATAAAAGAAGCTAAAGATGCTGGGATGATTCTTCTTTGCAATCCTAACAATCCCACAGGCACCATCTTATCCAGAGACAAACTCTGCGAAGTAGCACATATGTCAAAAAAGCTGGGGAAATTTCTTGTTGTAGATGAAAGCTTTATCGATTTTCAACCCGAATGTAGCATTCTGGACGAAGTGAGGAAAAACTCCAGTTTAGTTATCTTGCGCTCATTCACCAAGTTTTTTTCCATTGCAGGTCTCAGGTTGGGTTATGGGGTAAGTAGCAGGGAAGTGATAGAAAAAATGAAATCTTTTAAACAGCCCTGGACGGTCAACTGTCTTGCTCAGGTAGCAGGGGTTCATATTCTGCAAAATATGAAAAAAGCCGAAGAGATGAAAGAAAAAGTGATAAAAGAAAGGGATTTTTTGTATAAAAATCTTTGCAAAATAGAGGGAATTAAACCCTATCCTTCTCAGGCTAATTTTATCCTGATAAAGATAAAAAAGGCCTCTTTTTCCTCCTCAAAGCTAACTGAGGAGCTTATAAAAAGAGGTATACTGGTCCGGGACTGTTGCAATTTCCCTGGTCTTTCAGATAAGTTTATAAGGGTAGCCGTAAGGAAAAGGGAGGATAATAGAAAACTTATCCATCATTTGAGCCAGATTTTAGGAGGGTAAAGTTTGGTTTTACAAATAGCTTTTGCCTTTTTCCTGGATATTTTAATAGGTGATCCTTCCTGGTTCCCTCATCCAGTAAAGGGGATAGGGAGGCTAATCAAGCTTATGGAACCCCTTTTTTATAAGCCTTATTTCAACCTTAAAGTAACCGGTGTATTTTTGGTTCTCATCGTGGTGGGAATAAGCTGGGCAGGGGGATTTTTCACCCTTGGTTTTATCAAGGAAAAAAGTGGATGGATTGGATTTTTTCTTGAAAGTTTTTTAATTTTCACCTGCTTGTCTATAAATGATCTGGCAAAACATGCAAAAAAAGTGTACCAGGCTTTGAGGCAAGGTGATATTAATCTCGCCAGGAAAAGGGTGGGAGAGATGGTGGGTAGAGACACCGAGGATTTGTCTGAGTCGGAGATTTTGAGAGCAACTGTTGAAAGCGTTGCTGAGAACAGTGTTGATGGGGTAATATCTCCTCTATTTTACGCTTTTCTGGGAGGAGCCCCTTTAGCTTTAGCCTATAAGGCTATAAATACTCTTGATTCCATGGTAGGTTATAAAAGTGAAAGGTACCTTTATTTTGGATGGTTCTCAGCAAAACTTGATGACCTTGCCAACTTTTTGCCTGCCAGAATTAGTGCTCTGCTCATTCCTCTTGTAGCTTTTTTGTTGATGAGAAAAGGGAAAGGTTCTTTAAGGATTATTTTAAGAGATGGCAAAAAATCCCCCAGTCCTAATGCGGGAATACCTGAGGCAGGCTTTGCTGGAGCTCTGGGTATAAGATTGGGAGGAGCAAACTTTTACCAGGGCAAAAGAGAAAACAGACCCTTTATCGGTGATAACTTAAGAAAAATAAGAAGAGAGGATGTAATTCTGGCAGTCAGGCTTATGCAGGTTTTGTCTTTTATCTGTCTGCTTGTGTTTTGTGTCCTCTACCTTTGGGGTGTTTGGCTTGTTTGAGGTTCGATGTTGGTCGATTGAATCGGTTTGCCGGTTAGTCGGTTTATCAGTTAGTCAGTTTACTTCGTTCTTCGTTCTACGTTCGAGGTTTGTCAGTTGTGGCCGTTTGGTTTGTTAATGTTGGGGCAAAGATAAAATTTAAAAGACAGAAGTCAGAGGTGATGTTGCTATGCTTGATGAGATTATTCAAGAGTTAAGGAAAAATTTAAAAAAGGCTGTAGTTAAAAACAGGGCCGAAGGGCTTCTTTTTTCCGGAGGATTGGACTCGGCTATTTTAGCCTATCTTTGCCCCGGGATTAAAACAATTACTGTTACCTTAGACTCCTTTGGAGAGGATTTAAAGTATGCCAGGTTTCTGGCAAGATCTTGCAGGCTGAAACATTACCACAGATTGGTAACTGTTGAGGAGGCTATTGATGCTATACCTGAGGTTATAAAGATCCTTAAAAGTTTTGACCCGGCAATTCCCAATGATATACCTGTTTACTTTGGATTAAAATTTGCAAAAGATCTGGGGATAAAAACTGTTATGACCGGCGATGGTAGTGATGAGCTATTTGCCGGATATAGCTACATGCAGGGTATTCCCGACCTTGGAGGTTACATCCGCAGGATCAGCTCATCTATGTATTTCAGTTCAAATATTCTTGGTGATTTTTTTAACATAAAGATAAAACAGCCCTATATTGACAAAGAG
>QMQA01000343.1 GCA_003648845.1 Candidatus Aerophobota bacterium | reverse complement strand
TCCCAGATCAACTATAATTCTGAATAGCTTATTAGAACCCTCAATTGGACTCGCTTCTATAATTTTACCATCCTTGAGCTCAAGCTTGTTAAAATCTTCTATGCCGATTTTTTGACCAGACTTTTTATCTTCTTCAGCCATTTTTTTCTCCAATTTAATTTTGTTATCTTCCATGATTCTGGGGAAAAGACTTTCTACAGGCTTTATACTTGTCCCGTGCTTTAATTGGCCCCACCTGAATATATCCTTTTCCTTATTCGGTTCATCCTTGATGAGGTTGAGGATAGAAAGGGAGAAAACCGAAAGAGCTTTTTCAGCTTTATCCAGAATAATAGGAGCAAGATAAATTGTTGCTATTCTAAAAGCTTCGCAACCTACGTAGAGTATGGTTCCAAGTTCCTCTTCTTTTCCCTCTTTGTGGAGATTCCAGGGAGCGCTCTGTTCTATATATCTGTTTATAGAGCGTATGAGGTTAAGAATTGACTCAAGAGCACTATTCAGTTCAAGTTTCTCAATGTAACTTTTTATCTTTTCATATAGCTCCTGGGACATTTCTTTTATTTCTCTACTCTTTCGATCAAGTTCTCCACACCTCGGTATTCGACCATTGAAGTATTTCTGTACCATTTTCTGCAATCTGCTCAGCAGATTTCCATAGTCATTTGCCAGGTCATGGTTAATTGTGTTAACCATCATCTCTTCGCTAAAACTTGCATCCTGACCTAGTACCATATTTTTGATCAATACATACCTGAATGATTCATGTCCGTATTTGTCAACCAGATCGATTGGTCTTACCACATTGCCAAGTGATTTGCTCATCTTCTCGTCCTGGATGAGCCACCATCCATGGGCAAATATTGTTTTTGGGAGTTCAAAACCTGCGGATTTAAGCATTATTGGCCAGTAAACGGCATGTGTGGTTATTATGTCTTTTCCTACAAGATGAACGTCGCAGGGCCACCACTTTTGAAAAGATTCGTTGTCCCTGTAAACACCTATATTCGATATATAATTTATCAGTGCATCAAACCATACGTAAGTGACGAAGTTTTTATCAAATGGAATTTCAATGCCCCAGTCCAGCCTCGATTTTGGTCTGGAAATACAGAGATCGTTCAATGGATTTTTCAAAAATCCCAGAATCTCATTTTTTCTGGTTTCGGGTTTAATGAATTCTGGGTGTTCTTTTATGTATTCTACCAGCCAATCCCTGTATTTGGATAGTTTGAAAAAGTAGTTTTGTTCCTCAATCGTGATAACTTCCCTTCCACATGATGGACATTTCCCATCTATCAAGTCTTTTTCTGTCCAGAACCTTTCTTCAGGAATACAGTATTTTCCCTCATATGTATCGAAATATATGTCACCCCTTTCGTAGAGATATGTTAACAGGTTTTGAACCACAAAGACATGCCTCTTTTCTGTTGTTCTTATGAATCTTGTATAGCTTATACCAAGCTTTTTCCACATTTCCACAAATCGGAGAACCATTTCATCACAGTGTTGTTTTGGAAGCACACTCCTTTTTCTTGCGGCTTCCTGAACTTTAAGACCATGTTCATCTGTACCTGTTGAAAAAAATACCTCGTCACCAAATAGCCTGTGGTATCTCGAAAATACATCCGCTACAATGGTGGAATAGGCATGTCCTATATGGGGTTCATCGTTAACGTAATAAATTGGAGTGGTAATATAAAACTTACCCACTATTTTCCCTCCGTTTTCTACTTTTCAACTTCACATCATAATATTTTTATTGGTTAAGTTTGTCAAGGTATAAAAATTACCATCAAGAATAGGTATACCCGGATTGTGGGCTTTAAAATTCTTTTTGGCCATTTCTGTGTTGATATTCGCGTAGCAATAAATGCACCCCCCTGGACATGTATTATATGCACCAATATCGATACTTTTTATGCATTTACATGAAGACCTCTGGCCACGATCTTTTTCAGAAGAAATTTTTTTGTGCGTTATGCGTTTTATTAGTTTGTCATCAATACACTTTCCGGTTAGGTGCGAGGCCGGTGTTCCGGAAAGATCTTCTGCGCATGTTTGCAGTTTTATTCCATATTTCGAGGCGATCCTGGATAAATTCAGAGCAATTTCAGCCTTTTGAGTTAATGATAGTAGAGAAATATTGAGTGGTGTGAGATTTTTTTCGAGTTTTTTATAAAGGGTTAAAAAACCCAGAATACATCTCTCTGTATAGCCTTCGAGTTCACTCGCTATGTTTTCAAAACTCTCGGAATGCTTTTGCACATTAAAGGTACTGAATAGAATAAAGGGGTCGTATCTCCATATAAGTTTTTCTTTTCCGATTTTTTCAGAGAGGTATTTAAACATTTTAATGATTTGAGTTTTTTCTGGGATATTTTTTTCAATAGTTCTATTGTAGGGAGTAATTGTGAAGAGTATGTAAAATGGGATATTGTATTCAAGAAACGTGTGGAGATTTTCCACCATCTGAGCGGGATATTTGGTCCAGAAAACGATGCAATCAATTTTTCCAGGTGAAAGATCAACCATGTGAATCTGTTTTTTGAAGTAGGGATTTCTAACGTAGAGATACCCCTCTTCAAGTCTTTTCAAAAACCATAAAAAGTAATAACCCGGAATATCGGTTCGCCTGCTTGCACTGATAATCATATTAACAGGCCTTCATGAATTATCAAGAT
>QMQA01000342.1 GCA_003648845.1 Candidatus Aerophobota bacterium | reverse complement strand
ATGTGAATATTATGCACTGGAAGGATTAAGCCAGCTATTGTATACTATAAACCTGGTAAAAAATAAGTTAAATCCAGGGTTGAAGATAGAGGGTGTTGTTCTGACAATGTTTGACACAAGAACAAATCTATCCAGGCAGGTAGCCGAAGAGGTGGTAGCTTATTTTAAAGAAAAGGTATATAAAACAGTAATTCCCAGGAATGTAAAACTTGCAGAGGCTCCCAGCTTTGGTGTGCCAATAAATATCTATGATCCAAATAGTGTGGGTGCCTTGAGTTACTATAATTTAGCAAAGGAAATATTGCAAAATGGGTAAAAAAGCACTGGGTAAAGGATTACAGGCTTTAATATCATCTGAAGCCTTGGGAGAGGAAGGTGAGGCGATAAGGAACATAGCATTAAGCAAAATAAAATCTAACAGGTATCAACCTAGGAAAAGTTTTAATGAGGAAAGTTTAAACGAGCTCGCCGAGTCGATAAAAAAACACGGGGTTATTCAGCCGATAGTTGTAAAGGCCGAGGGTGAAAACTTTGAAGTAATAGTGGGTGAGAGAAGACTCAGAGCGGCAAAAATGGCTGGATTCAGTGAAATTCCTGCAGTGGTAAAGGAATACAGAGATGATGAACTACTTGAAATTGCATTAATTGAGAATATACAGAGAGAAGATTTAAATCCGATAGAAGAGGCAATGGCTTACAAAATGGTACTTGAGAGACAGAACATAACCCAGGAAGAGTTGTCAAAAAGGGTTGGAAAGTCAAGGAGTTATATTGCAAATATGGTAAGACTTCTGGAGTTGCCAGAAGATGTCAAGGAAGGTGTTTCACGTGGAACAATTTCGGTAGGTCAGGCTAAGGCTTTGCTTGGAATTAAGGATCAATCTAAGCTTCTGGAAATGTACCGTAGAATAGAGAAGGAAGGGATGAGTGTAAGAGAAGTTGAGCATGCTGTGAGGAAAAATGTTTCACGTGGAACATTTCAGTCCCAAAAAAAGGAGCCATTTATTGAGGATTTTGAAAATAGATTGCGGGAGAAATTGGGAACAAAAGTAGTGATTAACTACAAAAATGGAAGAGGATGGATCAATATTGAGTTTTATTCAAATGAAGATCTGGAACGGATTATTGATTATCTTGGTTAATCTTCTTCCATAACTATGTCTTTTTCATCAGTATCCTTTTCGGTTTCTGCAGTCTGATTACATGCTTCATCCCTTGATAGTATGTTTTGCTCTTTGAGTATTTTTTCCAGCTCTTGGAGTTTAACTTCTATATTAATTGAATCTTCAGTTTTGAGAATCGCTGACATTTTTATAACATTAATTTCTTCAAGTGTGACCATTTTCCCATCGTATCTGAAAGTTGTTCCTTCAGGAGGAAACATATTTTTAACCTGGCAGTATATTTCGTGCTCGTGCGCTAGACAGCACAGTAGTCTCCCGCATGCTCCTGATATTTTTGATGAGTTGAGAGTTAAATTTTGATCTTTTGCCATTTTTATTGTAACAGGTTGCAATTGGTGCTTTATCGTATGACAACAAAATGTTCTACCACAAATACCAAAACCTTTTACTATCTTGGCTTCATCTCTTGCGCCAATCTGTCTCAGTTCTATTCTTCTTTTAAACACTGAAGCAAGATCTTTTACAAGTTCTCTAAAATCAACTCTTTCGTCGGCAGTAAAATTGAAGAGAATTTTCGTGTCATCAAGGAAATAGTGTACACTTACAAGTTTCATATCCAGACCATGTTTTTTTATCTTATCAAGTGTGATGTTAAATGCATGCTTTTCTCTTTTCAAATTTTCCTCTCTTTTTCTTAGATCTTCCTCAGTGCATTTTCTTATAAATTTCCTTATGGTTATACCTTCGGGAACGTTTTTTGAATAACCTGATACTCTTGCTATTTCTGGACCATTGTCCGTTTCTATTACAATTAGATCACCCTTCTTTAAATCTTTTATATCAGTTTCTGAAAAGCAAGTTTCGATATTGTATAAAATTCTTGATACCACGTAATTTTTATCGCTCATTTTTCTGCCCTTCATCTGTAGAGATCTATTAAGAGTCCTCTTATCTCATCGAGTTTTGAAAGTAACTCGATATGTTTAAATTCCTGTTTAAATATCATCCTGGATAGTTCTTCGAGATTTCTATCAATTATATGGGCCACAGTGTATATTTTTTTCCTGAGACCGTGGCCACCTATTTTTTGCTCAATTTTAATCATATTGTTTTTGAGATATTCCAGGAATTCTGTTATCATAGACTTGTAAATTTTAAGCTCCTTGATTGTAGGATTTTTGTAGAATTTTTCACCCTGTTTTGTTATTTCCTCGATTAGATTATCAAACTCAATATCCAGTTGTTCAGCTTCTATTATTTTAAGCTCATCATAAAATCTACTATGTGTTATGGAAACCTCCTGCGGATTGCTTTTTGGACTCTTTTTCTTTTTGATTTTTATATTCTTTTTTTCTCCCTCGGTTCTTTCAATTTCGAGCATTTAACAGCCTCCTTTTTGTTATACTATAAACCTCTTCTGCTACACTCTGTACCTCTCTTTCGCCATCTATTTTAACGAATATTTCTGGATAATACCTCATAAGATCCAGATACCCATTCCTGACCTCTTTCTGAAAGTTCAAACCCTCTATTTCAATTCTGTCGAAACTGGTAACTTT
>QMQA01000341.1 GCA_003648845.1 Candidatus Aerophobota bacterium | reverse complement strand
GGTGAAGATTCTGCAATTTTTAAATAATAATTCTTAAAAGATTCAGTATTCATATTTGGCTTATAATAGTGTGGAGTTTTGATCAGAAAGGCATCCACTCGATAATTAGCCAGTCTTTTAATTAATCTTATCGTCTCTTTCAAAGATTCACGACCTGCGCCCACTATTATTTTTTTATTATTTGGGGTACATTTTTCAAAAATCTCCACCACCTTTTCGCACTCTTCACTGGATAGATAAACATTTTCTCCAGTTGAACCGAGAGCAACATAGCCAGCCAGATTAAATTCATTATATTTTTTAATATTCCTTTCAAGATTTATTAGGTCCAAGTCTTCATTTGAATGAAATGGTGTTGTAAGGGGAGGAAATATTCCTTCCAGTTTTAATTTCATTTTTTTTCTCCTTGATTTAATATGATTTAATATTTAATCCTTAACTTAGAATATTTATATTATTATTGTGATTTAATCAACAGATGAGAAAAAAATAATTTTTTTATTTATTTTGATATTTTTGTTGAAGATCAATGTATAGTTTTAGGAAGATTCCCGGCTAATCTGGTTCAATTATGTAGGATCAGGTACCCGGATATATATTTTTCAAAAATATATCAAAATTATGGTTCACTAAAAGCCGTTAGTTTTTAGAGGGGACTCATTAGTTAAATATAGTCTTTAAGTGATTTTGCCAGTGGGTTTCTGTTTTAAAAACGAGCATGAATCTTCTTTAGAGCCCGGAAAAGTGATTAATACTTTTCCGGGCGTTTGTTTGTTTATATAATACATTTATCGGGATAATTGGATCGCTAATTAAAATGTTGGGCAAAATTACCGGGGAGAAAGCCCATAGCGGGGAGATAGACCCTTAAAATAGAATTGTAGTATAAATCTAGTAAAAGTATGGATTAAAAAAATGAGTTCTGATAAGGACAGAATTATAGTCTCAGACAGTACCCTCATTCCAGAGAGAAAGGAGAGGGAAGTATTTTCTGCCTGGAGAATATCTTTTTTTGGTGCCATCGGACTTTTGATTTTCCTTGTGATATATTCTCCTGATCCTTATGCCAGGATCCTTATATTTTTACCAGATGGCATTGTTAAAACATTTCAGGTTACGGTTCTTTCCATTCTGCTTGCACTTGTAATAGGACTTATTGCGGGGCTTGGGAGGATTTCCAGGGTAAAGATAATTAACAGAATAGCAACGGTTTATGTTGAAGTGATCAGGGGAATACCACTGCTGGTTCAGATATTTTATATATACTATGCTCTTGGAAGAATAGTAAAGATACCGGATATTGCTTCTGCAATAATTGCAATGGCTATTTGCTACGGTGCCTACCTTGGCGAGATAATAAGAGCGGGTATCCAGTCAATTCCAAAGGGACAGATGGAGGCGGCACTGGCCCTTGGTTTCTCTAGGCGAAAGGCCATGAGGCATATAATACTGCCCCAGACTTTGAGACTTATTCTTCCCCCTATCGGTAATGAGTTTATAGCCCTTCTCAAAGATTCATCACTTGTTTCGATTCTTGCTGTCTCCGATCTTCTTAGAAGGGGAAGGGAGTTTGCATCGAGAACATTTGAATATTTTGAGACGCTAACGGTTGTTGCACTTGTTTATCTTATTCTTACCCTGTTTTTCAGCTGGCTTGTAGGTTTAATGGAGGAGAGGTTGAGCCGTGAAGTTAAATGAAACTATCATCAGGATTGAGAATGCTACAAAGATCTTCAGGACGTTTACCAGGGAGTTAAGGGAAGGCAAAAAACCGAGAGTTGTAAAGACAAATCTTATTGCTTTAAAGAATATAAACCTCACGGTAAATAAGGGAGAGGTTGTATTGATAATAGGGCCTTCTGGGAGCGGTAAATCCACTCTTCTTAGGTGTATCAACAGGCTGGAGGTCTTAACATCGGGTAGTATTTATGTAGAGGATGTGTGTGTTACCGATCCGCATACTGACATAAGAAAAATTCGTGAGGAAGTGGGGATGGTTTTTCAATCCTTCAATCTGTTTCCCCATCTAACCGCAATAAAAAATATAGCACTTGCACCTATTGTGGTAAAAGGAATGGATAAAAAGATTGCGTATGAGAGGGCCAGGGAGCTTCTCGATAGGGTAGGATTGCTTGATAAAGAGGAAGCGTATCCTTCACAGTTATCCGGTGGGCAGCAGCAGAGGGTTGCTATTGCAAGGGCACTTGCGATGGAGCCCCATGTAATGCTTTTTGATGAACCAACTTCAGCACTTGATCCGGAAATGATAAAGGAAGTGCTCGATGTAATGCTTGATCTGGCCGAGGATGGAATGACAATGCTGGTTGTAAGTCACGAAATGGGTTTTGCAAAGGCAGCTGCGAAGAGAGTCATATTTATGGATGAGGGCGAGATAGTCGAAGAGGGGACTCCAGAGAAAATATTTAATAATCCAGATGAGGAGAGAACCAGGAAGTTTTTAAAGCATATTCTTTAAGAGCACTGATATGTGTTGGGATTCAAATTTTTTTTATTGTAGATTCTGTGTTGTAAAACTTTGTATAGATAAAGGGATTGGGCGTAGCTGGCTTTTTACAAGTCTAAGGTTTACTATATAAAAATCAGATATCTGATAAATTAAATAATATGGAGGAAAAAATGGCTAAGAGAAAGATTTCCATGCCCTACTGGTGCGTTGAAAATCC
>QMQA01000340.1 GCA_003648845.1 Candidatus Aerophobota bacterium | reverse complement strand
GTTGCTGTGCTGGTTCCAACAACAGTTCTTGCAGAGCAGCATCTAAATACTTTTAGGGAAAGGTTTTCTCTTTACCCAATAAATGTAGAAATGCTGTCACGTTTTAAATCTCCAAAAGAACAAAAGATAATAATACAGAACCTTGCAAATGGTCTGATAGATGTGGTAATTGGCACTCATCGATTACTCCAGAAGGATGTAAAGTTCAAGGATCTTGGGCTTGTAATTATAGATGAAGAGCAGAGATTCGGTGTTGAGCATAAGGAACATTTCAAGAAATTGAGAAAACAGGTAGATGTGATTACAATGACAGCTACTCCAATACCAAGAACACTTTACATGTCAATGACGAAGATCAGGGATATGAGTATAATTGAAACTCCTCCGCACGATAGGGTTCCGATTGAGACATATGTGATGGAGGAAAACGAGGAGGTGATAGTTCAGGCTATCAGGCGAGAGGTGGATAGGGGAGGACAGGTTTACTATGTCCACAACAGGATTAAGACCATTCATGAAAAGGCCGAGCAGTTGAGAAAGCTTCTACCCGATGTGTCGATAGAGGTTGCACATGGAAGAATGGATGAGAAAGAACTTGAAGAGGTTATGCAGGCTTTTTACAACATGGAATTCCAGGTACTTGTGAGTACAACGATCATTGAATCGGGCCTCGATATTCCCAATGTCAATACTATTATTATAGAGCGGGCGGATAGATTTGGATTGTCACAGCTGTATCAGCTCAGAGGGAGGGTTGGCAGGAGCAGGCGTAAGGCATATGCATATTTACTATACCCAAAGGGAAAAGAGATGAATGAGAATGCGGAAAGAAGACTTGCTGTAATTAATGATTATACACACCTCGGGGCTGGATTTTCGATTGCAATGAAGGATCTTGAAATAAGGGGAGCGGGTAATATTCTTGGTAGGGAACAGCACGGGGATATGCTGGCGGTAGGTTTTGAGATGTATGTTAAGTTGCTCGATGAGGCTATCAGAGAGCTCAAAGAAGGACCGGAGTATGAGCGTGAAATAGAACCTCATATAGATCTTGAATACCGGGGGTACATTCCTGAAAGCTATATTGAAAGCGAAAGGCTCAGGATTGAGATGTATAAGCGTATGGCACAACTGAGAAATCATGATGAGCTGCTTGATTTGAAGGAAGAGATGAGGGATAGATTTGGACCATTGCCTCCAGAGGTGTATGAGTTGTTCAATATCCTAAAATTAAAGCTTCTCTGTAGGGATGTTGGAGTAAAGGCCATTCACAGCAGAAATGGCTATCTTCAGCTAACATTTGAAAAGAGCAGGGTTGATATAATTTCCCTTATACAGAAGATAGCTAAGGATAGAAAGCTGTTCAGGATATCTCCCGAAGATTATAATAATCTGATCATAAATAGAAGCTTTAATGATAATGTAGAGATGTACGATTTCCTGAGGGAGTTGTTTGATTATGAAGAGACAAGAAGAATTTGAACATGAGTACATGGGTCGGATAGAGAAATTGAGGAAAAGGCTGGAAAAAAGCGATGTGGAGATATCACTGATTGTTCAAAATGTGGATAGATTTTATTTTACCGGAACAATACAGGATGGTGTTTTACTTTTACCCCGCGAAGGAGAGCCTGTTCTTTTTATTCGGAGATCTTATGAGAGGGCTAAGGAGGAGTGCTATTTAAAAAATGTTGTAAAAATACGGGGATTTAAGGATATACATGAATATATTCTGGATAATAATCTGAAACATGGTGTTATAGGTGTAGAAATGGATACAGTTCCTGTGTCAATCTTCAACAGGTTGAGGTATTTTTTTGATA
Source organism: Candidatus Aerophobota bacterium (assembly GCA_003648845.1). The sequence continues at coordinate 866 of QMQA01000340.1, read as the reverse complement.
AATCTGTTTTTCGGGATATATCGGAAGAGATTAAAGATTTAAGAATGATAAAATCTGATATTGAGCAGATGTTTCTTTTTGAAGCCGGGTCGAGAATCGGTACAGTGCTTGATGAATTGAGCATTTCAATCAGTGATAGTATTACGGAGTATGAGGTACACCGAATATCGACTGAAACCCTGGTTAGATCGGGCTCACTTCAGTATGGGAGAGTGAGAGCATTCAACATGGAAGTGATCTCCAATTATGTGATGTGTGGGGAGAATGCTACAAGGTTATCGTTTTTAAACTCAGCCTCAGCTGGAGGCAAGGGTATATCGTGTGCCTTTCCTGCTGGTGCGAGTTTTGATGAAATACAGAAGGGCAAACCCCTGCTGGTCGACATGCTTTACAATTTTGATGGATATTTCTGCGATTGCACGAGAATATTCTCAATTGGGAAACCTGAAAATCGCTTCTTAAAGGCCCATGAGCAGTCAATTAGGATCCATGAAATTTTTAAAGAGGGAGTAGAGAGAGGTTTTAGTATTAAAAGTATATGGGACAATGCAATGGAACTTGTTAAAGAGGAGAATCTTGAAAATAATTTTATGCCTGGTCTTGGTTTTTTTGGACATGGGATTGGCCTTGAGCTTGATGAGAAACCTTTTATCTATCCTGAAAACCTCGAGAATATTTTGGATGGCTCTGTTGTTGCTCTTGAACCAAAGTTCATATTTGATGATGGTGTAGTTGGTGTTGAAAATACATATGTGATAAGAAATGGGAGCGCTGTGTCAACAACCACTCTTGATGAAAACATATGGATACTTTAGGTAAAGTGTACGATCCTGGTTTAAAAATACATTGTCCACTGATAGTTATAG
>QMQA01000339.1 GCA_003648845.1 Candidatus Aerophobota bacterium | reverse complement strand
TAATGGGAATGATATCAGGGAGCGCTGTGGCTAATACGGCTGGGACCGGTGCGATTACCATTCCTCTAATGAAGAAGAGTGGATTCCAGGCTACAGAAGCTGGAGCAATCGAAGCAATAGCTTCCACAGGAGGGCAATTAATGCCCCCTATTATGGGTGTAAGTGCCTTCATCATCGCAGAAATAGTAGGAGTTTCTTATTTACGTGTAGCTCTGGCAGCAGCACTGCCTGCCATTCTATACTACTCTGGAATTTATTTTATGGTACATGGGTATGCTGCGAAACGCAACATTGGAGGCCTTAAAGATGTTCCCTCCCTTCTTTCCTTAATTAAATCCGGTGGATATTTATTTATTCCTATAATACTGTTGGTCTACTTTATAGTTATTGGTCTTACCTTAATGATGTCAGCGTTAAGGGCAACAGTGCTAGCAATTGGTCTAAGTTTTATAAAGAAAAAAACAAGATTGAGTCTTGGAGATTTTCTTGACGTAATGATAGATACGGGGAAAAGAGCAGCTGTTGTGGCTATTCCCTGTGCAGCAGCGGGATTTATCATGGGGGTTTTTATGCAGACGGGGCTGGCAGCTAAAATGGCCACCATTTTTATCAAGATAGGGGGTGGTAATTTATTTCTTACCTTACTGGCCATGGCATTTCCCTGTATGCTCTTAGGGATGGGAATGCCTACAGTTACAGCTTATATAATAGTAGCATTACTTATGGCACCTGTGGCTATAAAGCTAGGTGTTACACCAATTGCTGCTCATCTGTTTGTGTTTTATTTTGCTCTGATGGCCATGGTTACTCCTCCAGTAGCTTTAGCCGCGTATACTGGGGCTGGAATTAGTGGTGCTGATCCGACTACGACAGGAGTTAAAGCTTTACAGATGGGATTCTCAGGATTTATAACCCCTTTTTTAATGGTCTACTATCCTGCTTTGACTTTATCTGGAGATCCTGTGTCTATTTTCCTCGCATTTGGGAGAGGTATAATTTCTATCTATCTTATAAGCGGTGTATTTACCGGGTATTATTTAACCGAAGCCAGCCTTTTTGAACGTGCCTTAGCGATTGTTGGTTCTCTCCTCCTGTTAACTTCGCTACATTCTACGCTTGTCCTTATAATAGGTGGTGTCATTTTTTGCCTTCTTATCCTTTTCCAATGTTATAAACTAAAAAAGAGGTAAGTCAGGTGGGTAATTTTAGCAGTAAGGGGGTGAGGAAATGAGAAGAGCCTCATTGAGAGATGAAGAGGAGAAATTTATCGAAAGGAGGTTTAGAAATGTTTGCTCGGCGAAAAATAGGTAGCTGGGTAATTTTGTTTGCATTGGTCTTAGCTCTCATGGTAGGTGGTCTATGTTTAGATAAAGGGTACGCAGCTTTAAAGGAGCCCGTACATTTAAGATTTGCTTCCTTTGCAATTGGAGGCTCTTGGTACATCTATGCTTCTGCAATAGCTAAGCTTGTTCGCCCTAACTTACCTGAGGGGTCTACAATAGATGTGCTCCCTTATCAGGGGGGAATCGGTAACCCTCTATTGCTCAAGCGAGGAAAAGCCGAAATAGCTCTTTCTTTTCTCCCTTGCAGCAAATGGGCATATGATGGGCTTTCTCCTTACAAGGAGCCAATTAAAGAATTGAGAGCTCTTGTGGGTGGTCTAAATCGCCCTCATCGAGTTGGTGTACTTATCCGGAAAGCATCTGGGATAGAATCGTTAAGACAGGTTGTTGAACAAAAACTGCCTGTGCGGATCGTAACTGCCCAAGTAGGAGCTACAGGACAAGCTGTTGCTATGCAGGTTCTTCATGCTTATGGTATAACTCGTGAAAAACTCAAATCGTGGGGAGGATCACTTGAGCATGTTCGTATGCCGGTAGCAATGAGTAGAATTAAAGACGGTTTTGCCGACATAATAATTCACAATGTCGGATACAAGGAGCCCCGTTTTAGTGAGTTATGTTTAAGGGTTCCTATTAAGTTTATGGAGATTTCTAAGGAAATGAGGCAAAAACTGGCAGAAAAATATGGGTATATGACTGGTCTATACTTTAAGGCCGGCGAGTTTAAGGGTATAAAACAGGATATTCCTGCGATAGGCTATCCCACAGGAGTGATAACTACTAAAGAGTTACCGGATGAAGTTGCATACATAATAACCAAATCAATATGTGAGAATCCAAAGGATCTGGGAAATGCTCATGCAAGTTTGAAGGTATTTGATCCAAAAACAGCTTGGAAACCTGAGAAAAATGGTATACCACTTCACCCAGGAGCGATAGAGTATTATAAAGATAAAGGCTGGATGCCGGAATAGGTTAAAGTTTAAATGTATACCTGGATAGTCTGTAAAAATAAAAAAATATAAAGGGAGGCAAAGTATGCCAAAGCTTCGCATAACAGGGAATGAAGGTATTGCTTACGGAGCCAAAGATGCAGGAGTGGGTATTGTTACAGGCTATCCAGGTCTTCCCAGCACATCCGTAATAGAAACTCTTGTAAAGATTACTTCGCCGGATGAGACATATATTCAATGGTCTGCCAATGAGAAGGTAGCATTGGAGATTGCTTTTGGGGCTTCTATTGCTGGAAAAAGAGCTTTGGTTAGTCAAAAAATGGTAGGAATGAATGTCTGTCTGGATAGCCTGATGGTCATTAATCTGCTGGGTACTGGTGGAGGATTAGTCTTAGC
>QMQA01000338.1 GCA_003648845.1 Candidatus Aerophobota bacterium | reverse complement strand
TTGTATATCAATGAATAAAAATGAATATATACCTCCACCTATTATCATCAGTACAACCAAAAATGTAAGAAGCTTCTTTTTCCTTTTTTTTGGTTTATACAGATATTTTGAATAATGATACATATTCATCTTGTGTGAAGGGCTTTGAGAATGTATCTGAAGGGCCCACTTTCATGAACCTCAAATACCTCTCTTTTCTTCTTAACACCTTTTCTCTTAATAATCAGGAAACCATTCTCCCATCCAAGCCTTTCAATTTTTCCATGCGGAAACTTCTTCACATCCTTTCTGTTAAATATTAATAAATTTTTCGATGTTATAGCAACAGTCCCTTCCAATACAAAGTTTAGATTATTTCTATCAATCTTAATTTTGTCAGGCATTTCTTCACTCTCAACAGTATATAACCGGCCACCCCCAACAAAATGGACCAATTCACTTACATCAAGCCCGGGAATATCTCGTGTTTCCTTCAAAATCGGGATTACCTCTTCATGGGACATATCTGAATGAGCCTTGCCATCTTCAAAATCAATTGCCGATTCATCATAGAGGTTACCAGAGACATTTTTCAAATAAACATCGGAAGAGACCGATTTAATTTTGGCTTCACTCCATTTAATGAAAAAAATAATAAATAATACAAAACAAATAGCAATAAAAATTATTAAAAATAAAATTACCATTTTTACCCAGTTAATAATATCATTCGAAACCTATAATATCCTTAGAGAATACAAAAGTCAATCCATAAAGATTTATATATAAGTAAAAAATAAAATTATCATTTGTAATTCTTACAAAACCGAACAAATCACAGGTGGGAAATAAAAGAACAGATCACTAACTCTTTTAATAAACAGGTTCCTTATCAACAATCCCAGGACTAATTTTGTTTATCATTTCTAGGATCTCGTCAATTCCATCTAAAAAAGAATCAATTATTTCAGGGTTAAACATCTTCCCTTTACCCTTTCTCATTATTGTAAGTGCATAATCCACAGGGTACGCTTTTTTATAGACTCTCTTCGATATTAGCGCATCAAAAACATCGGCCACACTCACTATTTGACCAAAAAGAGGAATTTCCTCACCCTTTAATCCATAAGGATAACCCTTTCCATCCCACCTTTCATGATGGGTAAGTGCCACCTCCCTTGAAGCCTTCACAATCTCTGAATCCGATTCTCCGAGTATTTTCGCTCCATATATTGTATGTTTCTTCATTTCCTCCCATTCTTCGTGGGTCAGTTTACCCGGTTTTAAAAGTATAGAATCCGGTATACCTATCTTACCAATATCATGCATAGGAGCAGCGTACCTCAATAGCTCTATCTCGTCCCTATAAAGTCCAAAGTTCCTGGCAATTATTATAGAAGTATGACTGATTCTCCTGAGATGCTCTGCCGTATCATCATCTCTAAACTCAGCAGCTACTGAAAGGCGCATAATTGTATCGAGAGTGGCCTCCTTTACCTTATTTAACAGTCGTGCATTTCTTATGGCAACAGCTGCCTGGGATGCCAGACTCTGGATTAATCCTTCAATACTTCTATCAAACGGCACAACATTTCCATCTTCATCAAGACAATTTATCAGCTGTAAAACACCAATAATATTGTTATCCGGATCCTTCATCGGAGCCACAATCATTGATACCGTTCTGTAATTATTTCGTCTGTCGAAATCATCGGTAAATGAGTATTCAACGCCTGAAGGTATATTGTAAACATCCTTTAAATTAAGTGTCTCCCCTGTAGATGCTACATAACCAGAAATCCTGTTTCTTGAAATAGGAATTCTAAATCGCTTAAAAAGTTTTTCTGCATAATCTTCACCATGTCTCCTCCTGAGGGTTTCATTTTGAGCCACCATAAAATGAAGCTCATCACCCTCGACAATATAAATACTCCCCGCATCGCAATGAGCGAGAAACCTCGCCTGGGATACTATCTGATTAAGTAACTTTTCAAGATCATGCTCACTTGAAAGAGCTATCCCAATCTGGTTTAATTTTTGAATCTGGCTTTTAAAATATTCCTTTGTAAGTTCATTATACTTGTTCAGAACAATCTCGTTATACTCAAGTGCGGTATTCACCGCCTGAAGAATATCGTACTCACTGAATGGAATTTTTAAAAAATATGAAATTGAACCTGTATTAATTAATTCTATAAGAGATTTTTTATCTGCTCTCCTTGAAATGACTATCTTTGGAATGTCAGCGGTAATAATCTTCAAAAACTCAAGATCATGGACCCAGAGCCCCCTACTCAATTCATATATTATTACGTTAATCTCCATTCCTTTCATTAACTCTGATACTTCATCTACCGAATCGATTGCAACCACTTTTATCCCAATAATTCCATTTCTTCTCAATAATTTGAGCAATTTATCTTTACCGATTGTTGTAACCTTTATGAGAAGAACAGTTTTTTCTTTCATACTTTGATGTCCGGGAAATTAATTTAATTTATCTGTCTACAAACTCACCCATGAACAGTTTTCAATTCTCATGTATTACTTCTCAGAAACTAATTATAGTACATTAAAATCTGGATATCCAATTTAAGCAATAAAAAGTCAAAATGACCAGATATCTATTAAGAAGTACATTAATTAACTCATAACCTAATTTTATAAGGGAGGGTATTATAAACCTGATCGAATCAAAGCTTATACTTATACAT
>QMQA01000337.1 GCA_003648845.1 Candidatus Aerophobota bacterium | reverse complement strand
GTAAAATATACTGAAGAATTTTTAGGGGGAAGAGGAATAAATCAAGGAATACTTTTAAAAGAATTAAGACCAGAAATATCCCCCTTCGATCCCGCCAATAAGTTAGCATTCGGTGTCGGAACCTTAGTTGGTACTGGTGCACCTGGTGCAAACCGACTTAGCATTGATTCAAAGAATGTATTCACGGGTGGAATTGGCTCATCTAATTGTTGTGGGCGTTTTGCTGCTGAACTTAAGTTTGCAGGATATGACCATTTAATAGTTGAGGGAAAAGCAGAAAAACCCGTTTATTTGTGGATAAATAATAATCAAGTAGAAATAAAAGATGCTTCGCATTTATGGGGAAATACCACATGGGAAACGGAAAATATGATAAGAGAAGAGATAGGGGATAAAGATATTCAGATACTTAGTATCGGACCAGCGGGTGAGAATCTCGTGAGATTTGCTTGTATTATAGTTAATCCATCAAGAGCCGCTGGAAAATGTGGTTTAGGTGCTATAATGGGTTCTAAAAATTTGAAAGCCGTTGTAGTTAAGGGAAGAAATTCAATAGAGGTGGCAGAATATAAAAGATTTATTCAAATTACCCGCAAACTTTCGGAAAAGATTAAAAAATCCGAAAATACTACACTCCTTAGAAAGTATGGAACTCTTGTGTCTATGTTTCGTTGGAATGAATGCTCATCTTCTCCTGTTAAAAATTTCCAGGATGGATATATGGATCCTAAAAAGATGGAGAAAATATCCTATGAAGTTTTTTGTAATACATATAAAGAGGGGGATTATGAGTTTGGTTGTCCGATTGGCTGTGCCCACTCTTATAGAGTTAAATCTGGTCCGTATGCTGGTGTATACTCTAAAAAGCTTGAAACAAACTGTATATGGGATTTTGCTACTACATTTGATATAGACTATGCTCCTGCGATTATAAAGATACAATCATTGTGTTCTCAATACGGTATGGATATAGATGGTGCATCCTGTGCGATTGCATGGGCCTTTGAATGTTATCAAAGAAAGATTATTACCGATAAAGATACGGAAGGGCTTGAGCTTAAATGGGGAGATTATAAAGTAATTATAAAGCTTCTTAAAAAAATAGCGTATAGAGAAGGTTTTGGTAATATTCTTGCAGAAGGCTCTAAAAGAGCTTCTGAGATGATCGGCAGAGGTTCTGAGAAATACAGTATCAATGTGAAGGGGCAGGATCTGAGAGAAGCTATAAGGGTCCTTAAGGGATGGGCATTGGGTAATGTGGTTTCTGCAAGAGGAGGAGCGCATACTAGAGGAGCTCCCTTAACAGAATCTCGAAGAATTTCTCAAGAAATTAGCAAAAAATTGTGGGGGGTTCCAACGGCTGGAGATCCTACAACTTACAAAGGAAAGGCCACGATAGTGGTATATTATGAAAGACTACATGCAATGATGGATGCCTTGGGGGTTTGCTTTTTCACAAGTAATTGGATATCACCAGATTTGCTTGGTCCGGCGGATTATGCAGAGTTATTCTCAGCAGCTACAGGTTTAGAAGTGACAGGTGAGGAACTTATGATGATTGGAGAGCGAATTCATACCGTTGAAAAAATGTTTAACGTTTATCATGCTGGTTTTACTCGTAAAGATGATTATCCTCCTAAGAGACTTATGGAGGAACCAATAAAATCCGGACCATTCAAAGGAGAATATTTAGAGAGAGAGAAGTGGGATAAGATGCTTGATGAATATTATGAGTTACATAATTGGGATAAAAAGACAGGTTTACCTACGAAGCAAACATTGCAAAAAATGGGCTTAGAGTGGATTCTTAATCTTAATAAAAATTTTAAGGTATAGTAGTCCTATATCTGTGGAAGAGACGATCGAATTGCAGTTTATAAGGTTATTAAATAAAAGGAACAAATTTAGATTGGAGGAAGAAGTTATAAGGTAAATAAGCCTCCTTTTATGCAGGAATATAAAGAAAGGGATAAGGCCGGGAGACTGCTATAATGTTGTCAAGAGGCAAAATTGACAAAGAATTGGCAAAGCACCTTGAAACTTTAATTAACTGCTCTTTGATTTAAAGGTATCATCGTAAGCTTGATTGCTCTTTAACATTTCGGACAAGCTTTCTGGCACAAGCTACAAGCGCAACCTTCTTTGATTTTCCCTGAGAGAGCTTTTTGAGGTAGTACTCTCTCAATGCCGGATTGCACATCAAACTGGTTAGAGCTATCTGGTAGAAAACCCAGGTTAAGGAAGTTTGGCCTCTTTTAGTCATTCTGTTCCTGGTGGAAGTAAAGGTTCCTGATGAGTAAGAGGTGGGAATAAGCCCACAATAGCATACGACACGTGTGGTATGATGTCAAGTGAGGCAAACCATACCACTCCAGAAAGTCAAAGTTCTGTTTAAAAAAGATCTTTGGCTCAGAAAAATTTACCTTCTGCTCTTTGATTTACAAGATAAAGTTAAAGACGGCTGTGCACACTGGAACGCACGAGTTGGCTCGTATAACTGGCTCTTTGAGAGCAGGGCAAAGACCAGCCTTACCAGCTTTCTGACCGTGAGCACAAGGGCTTTTTGGGCTGACGCTTGTTGACCTCCCAGTACTTTTTCTGGTAGTACCTGCGGTACTCCTCGTTGTGCACTCGAGAGCGATGTTGCTGCCTCTACCAGATAGTACCTTAGGTAGCGGTCAGCTTGGTGGATGAGGCGTTTTTCC
>QMQA01000336.1 GCA_003648845.1 Candidatus Aerophobota bacterium | reverse complement strand
TGCGGATAGTCTTCTTCCCATAAAGCTTGAAACCGGAAAACTTGATGAAATTAACTGGTGTACAGCGTGCGACAATTGTATAGAGTTTCTAATAAGGCAGAAACCAGTTGGATGTGCAACTTACTATAAAGAGTATGCACTTGCACTTAAAGAGATAAGAAAAGAGATGGGGAAGCTCGAGGAGAAGCATACCTGAATATTATGCTGCTCTCTTTTTTTCTGTACCACCCTATCTCTGAAATGATCATTTTTATGAGATAATTAAAACAATATTGAGGATGGTGACGTCAAAAGATTTTGTGAAGGTGCAATAAAGGCGGGTGTAGGAGTTGCATGTCTGAATCCGGTAAATGTAAAACTTGCTTCCGAACTTCTTGAGGGAACCGGTATAGAGATAAGCTGTAACGTTGGATTCCCATTTGGTACTCACTTTAGAGAAATAAAGGTGATGGAAGCAAAGAGGGGGATTGAGGATGGTGCAACGCAGATTGATATAGTTATCAACGTTTACAGGTGTTAGAACACAGTATCTGAATATGATAGATCCAGATCCAAGAGGAGCTGTCCTGGAAGATATGCTCCTAATGAGAAAGGTTCTGAGTGATAGGGTGAGAATAAAAGCATCTGGCGGTATATATGAGCTTGATTATGCACTGGAGCTTATAAAAAATGGAGCTAACCACCTCGGAATCAGCAGGAGAGAAGAACTGATAGAGGAATTCAAGAGAAGATTTGGTTATTCAGTTCAGATATGATAGTTGAATTACTCCGGAATTGGCATGTCCATGTCAATTTTTAATTGCTTTCAATGTCGGTGTAATTTGGAAAAGGGCTAATTATCTATATGAAGAATAATGACAGCTATATAGTTGCATTAAATAATTTTTAGAAATAAAAAAGTATAAAAATGGGGAAAAAATAATTGCATGCGATCTTGGAACAGGAGGTAACAACGCTTCACTTTACGATGAAGATGGGGAATGTCTTGAGAGTACTCTTATACCATATAGAACCTATTATCCTCATCCAGGGTGGCACGAACAGGCGCCAGCCGAATGGTTTAACTCGGTAATTGAGAGTATTGAATACCTTCTTGTGAAAAGAAAGCATAAAAGATGTGATATTTTATGTATCTCTTTTTCGGCCATAGTCTTTGAGTCGTTCCTCTTGACCGAGAGGGCAGATTACTGAGGGAAAGGACTCCGATATGGTCTGATACAAGGGCCAGTAAAGAAACAGAGATTTTCTTTGATAAAGTCGATAGGACAGAATGGTACATGAAAACAGGAGACAATATATACGAAAAATTAAGCGAAATGGCTTCAAAATCCCCCATAGGGGCAAATAAACTAATATTCCAAGTCTTGCTGGTGGAAGCTCACGGGAGTCATCACCTAATATAAGGGGAGGTTACATTGGAGTTGATGATACCATACCGCTGAAGCCCTTTGATATCGGACTTGGTGAGAGAAAAATAGTTGGATCCTGCGCTGGATTTGGCAATGACCGGTTGGATGCTATAGCTCTGCTTCAGTATGGTAGAATCAATTCAGAACCCATGTTTTCAATGATTGTTCCTGTTGAAGAGATTGAGGATGCGCTAAAAGAGCTTAAGGAAAATCCCGAATTGACCAAGGTACTTGTTTCTACTGAGATTGATAAAAGGCAAATTTTATAACAATTGGATTATTTTTTAGAAATTTATTAATATTCAATTATTTCCGATCCCTATGTAGTTAATTTAAAACCATTAAAGGAGCATATATACACTTACATATATACACATAATGGAAAATAGAAATCTTATTATAGTTTAATCCGAATTCATCAAAGGAGGTCAGAAAATAGTATGTCTGAATTAAGGATAGTATTTTTAGATGAAAATACAGTTATGCTTGATGATGATATAGATTTATCGGAGATCAAAAAACTGGGAAATTATGAAGGATACAGACTATTACCAGATGATGATCCGGTACCATACTGTAAAGAAGCGGAGGTTGTAATATTGAATAAAGTGAAAATTGGAGAAAAACATTTTAAACAACTTCCTCTTCTTAGGTTAATCTGTGAAGCTGCAACTGGATATGACAACATAGATATTGAAGGGGCTAAAAAACATGGCATTCACGTTGCCAATGTAGCTGGCTATGCAACAAACTCGGTTGTTCAGCTTATCTTCTCTATGATACTTGCATTTTCTCAGAAACTTATTGAGTATAACCAGGAGGTAAAGAGTGGTGAATGGCAGAGGTCGAAGACCTTTGGTATTCTGAAATACCATACCTTTGAACTTGCTGGCAAAACCATTGGTATTATTGGTTTCGGTAATATTGGAAGAAAGGTTGCAGATGTGGCAGAATCCTTCGGTATGAAGGTTATGCCCTATGATGTAAAGAAGCTGGAAGAAAGTGTTTATAGAGATTATTCACTGGATGAAATAGTATCCAAGGCCGATGTGGTTGTTGTTACGTGCCCATTGACAGAGAAAACAAGGAATTTGATAGATATGGGTGTGCTGAAGAAAATGAAAAACAGTGCAATTCTCATAAATACGGCCCGGGGTGGAATAGTCAATGAAAAGGATCTTGCAGAGGCGCTAAATAGAGGGATTATAGCCGGTGCAGGAGTGGATACTTTATCGAAAGAGCCTCCTGTTGATGGGAATCCATTGCTTGAAGATGTAAAGAATCTTATTATAACCCCCCATTGTGC
>QMQA01000335.1 GCA_003648845.1 Candidatus Aerophobota bacterium | reverse complement strand
GGGGTATAATGTTTATTCCTTCCAGATTCACAGACTCGAAGAATATTTTTTCAATTCCGGAAGCGTCCCTTACACGTATCTGAAGATTTTTCTTTCCTGGGGAGAGCATGAAATTCGTTATTTCATATCCAGAAGCGGAGAGTTTTCCGTTTATGTACACCGTTATATACTTCTCTGGAGAAAATATCTTTATTTTACCCCCTTTCAAAGAAAGCTCATAAGGTTTTTCTTCTTTCCCCTTAAGGTTAATCTTTGCAATTCTCCCGTCCATTCCAAAAATCATGAGGTTCTTATCATTGAGAATCATGCTCTTTGCATCGAGGTGGATAATCATCAGAGGTTTTTCTCTTTCAATATCCCATAAATAAACTGTTCCTCTCCTATCATTCCTCCATTCTGGAACGGGTGCAGAGAATGCTACAAAGTTTTCACTCTGGGCCATTGCATTAACATACATCCAATCCTCTTCACGCTTTTTCCATCGACTTTTTTCCACAGTAACGGTTTTCACAGGTATATCATCCTTTACATCGAACTCTACAATCTTTATCCCTCCGTCTTCCTCTGTCACAGCAAAAACAAGGTCCTTAACACCATCATCTGTAACATCCATTACCACAGCTGGTGCATGGATCCCGTATTTGTTCCACAAATCATGAAATCTCGTGATTTTTTCATATTTCCATTCAAAACCAGGGGAAAAAACTGTTAGTTTTGCTCCATAATCCTCGAAAAGGATTATGCTTTCATTGGTCCCATCACCATTAAGGTCTCCTGCTTCCGGCATTATCCAGAAGGTATCTCCTGGTATTGTAAAAATAATTCTGCCTGTCCTGCTGTCTATAATCTCTGCAACACTCCGTGCATCCCTTCTCCATATCGGAATAACAAGTTCCCTGGCATGGTTTCCGTCCACATCAGGAACGGTGAAAGCATCTTCCCATCCTACATCTTTAAGGCTTCTGTTCCATCTGAATTTATAGTTTCCTTCTCCCACACTTTCAAGAAAACCTATGAATCTATGCGATACAGCGAAAACATCATCCCTTCCATCTATGTTAACATCACCTGCGCACAGAAGAATGATATCCTCATTCATCCACGGCTGGGTTGAATTTTTCATATACTCTTCGTTTACAGGAAGTTCGTATCTCCATTTTTCTCTGTCAACAAGCCATATCTCTTTCAGGGTTTTTCCATCCCTTGCAGTAATCAGGTTTTCTGAGGATATAAGCAAATCCTTTATGCCGTCACCGTTTATGTCACATATATCTATTCTCCTTATCCTTGAATTCAGTCTGAAGTCCTGAACATGATCCATCACATCCTTCAGGGAATGCATAACCTCTGGTGGAAATGGGAGATTTTCCAAAACTTTCAGCCACCTCTGAACATTTTCCAGACCGTGGTTTGCGATAGCTTCTCCTATTCTTCCTTCAAGAACTTCAGAAGGTATTTCATCCAAAAGGGAAAAATCAAAATCCTGCAGCATCCTGATTGTTTGCGGATCAAGGAGATATTTATCCAGAGCTCCGGCATAGGTCTTATCGCTTGCTTTCAATCTTTTTTTGAGTCTGCCTGTTTTTGCATCAACTATTAGAATTTCTCCCTCACCGGTTGTAGAATTGATGTAAAGAAGAACCACATTTCCGTAAAGAATTTTTACATCCTGAAGATATCCGTTTTCTCTCATTTCTTTTGGCAGGATAAAAACATGACCGCTTTCTGGCAGAATAATGGAATAAAAAATCAGATTTTCAAAGTATCTGTATCTTGTATCAGGAAATGCAACTGTTATGTTCTCCGAGCTTATGTACGAAAGCCTTCCCTCAGTGGGAATATACCACACAATCTCTCCATTATCGGAGACGAGTTTTATTTCACAGTTGCTCACTATGACAATTCCTTTATCAGAAACATGGAGAAGATACTGAGAGGGAGTACAAGCAGAAAGTGTAGATGTGCTCAGGGTTTTTTCCTCCTCCCCATCAAGGTTAACAATACTTATAATTTCTCTGTTATACCGAATACCGTGATGAATGTATATTTTTCCGGAATAAAAGTCCAGCGCCTCTATCCTTGTGCTTATTTTCCATTTGGACTCTCCTTCCTTTAGCATGCTCAGAACGGAGGAGGAATATGCGAGCGTTCCATTCGGTGTATTAAGGAGTTTTATATTTTTGTAAAGTTTGTCTGTGAGAGAGGTTTCCCTTCTGATACCTGAATAGTATGTGTTTAGATAGCTTTGAGAATATTCCATTATTTGAATTCTTTTTCCTGTGGGTATGTGGTACACGCTTCCGTCTTCGCATGCCACATATAGCTCCTGAGAGACCTGCCATACGGATCTTGTGATTTCCATTACGGTCTCGTTTGTCACGGGATTTATAAGAACATACCCATTGCATATCTTTACTTTGTCCTGTAAACTCAAATTTTTATCTGCTGTGTAGATGTATCCGTTTTGTGAAGCGATGTATATCTTTCCGTTCTTTTCGAGAAAATCCCAAATATCATCTTCAATGGTGAGATTTTTAATAGGCTTTCCTTCGGGATTGAGAAGATAAAGCGTATAACCGGATGCAACGAGTATATTTTTTCCCGAGAGTTTTACTCTCCAGCTCTTTGTTTCCTTTTTTTGCCATACCATTCTGTCATCGAACACGAGCATTTCGGGTCTGAACTCCCATATTTTTTTCAGGTCCGGGAAGGATAGAG
>QMQA01000334.1 GCA_003648845.1 Candidatus Aerophobota bacterium | reverse complement strand
TAAAGCTCAAAAGAATAGGTGTGAGGGATGTTTTTGGAAAATCTGGCACAAATGAGGAAATGAAAGAGAAATTTGGATTAAGGGCAGAGGATATAGCAAAGGAGGTTTTGAGTTTTCTGGAAAATTAAGAAAGGAATAAGAGCTTTGTTTCGGGGGAGGATAATTGGTGCTGTACTTTGAAAAAATTACCTTTTCATGAATATCAAATAAAATAAATGAGATTATACAGGTTCTTGATATAAAAGATAGATATTGTTTCTGATGGTAAAGAGAGTTAAGGCCCTTTACTATACTAGAATTTTTGAAAAGGAGGAAGAAAATGCCCTTTGGATATAATGGAAAAATTCTGCGGGTCGATTTATCTAAAAAGGAGATAGAAGTTGAGGAGCCGGATGAGTATTTTTACAGAACTTACGGGGGAGGAGCCTGTCTTGGAGCTTACTATCTTTTAAGGGAGATGTTTCCTGGAGTTGATCCCTTCAGTCCTGATAACATAATTGTCTTTGCAGGAAGTTGTGTAAATGGTGCACCTGTTCCAGGGTTTGCCCGCTCTGCTATAGTATTCAAATCCCCCTTAACAGGTGCAATAGCAGATACCCAGGCAGCAGGTTATTTTGGACCAGAGCTTAAATTCTCTGGCTTTGATGCCATTGTTATTAAGGGAAAATCAGATAGACCCCTTTACCTTTGGGTACATGATGGTGAGGCTGAAATACGTGATGCCTCTCATATCTGGGGGAAAACCACCGGTGAGGCTCAGGATGCCATCAGGAAAGAGCTTGGTGATGAGAGGATCATCTGTGCCTGCATAGGTCAGGCAGGAGAAAATCTTGTAAGATATGCCTGTGTTGTTAACAATTTAAAACATGCCTGGGGAAGACTTGGTGCAGGAGCGGTAATGGGTTCCAAAAACCTTAAAGCTATTGCAGTTAGAGGCCATAAGAAGTTGGAGATGAAGGATAGAGAAACTGTTCTTTCCATAGCAAAACATTTCTCCACCAATTTTATGAAGGAAAGCCCTGATAATATTGGGCTGCACAACCTTGGCACCTCTCAGTATGTTATCCCTCAAAATGAAGATGGTCAGCTTCCCACCAGGAATTTTCAAACAGGATATTTTGAGGGAGCAGAAAACATATCAGGTGAGAGGATGAAGGATACTGTTCTGGTTAATGGAGAGGCCTGTTATGCCTGTTCTGTAAGATGTAAAAGGGTGGTTAAAGCTGACTCACCTTATAAGGTTGATCCTGCCTACGGGGGGCCTGAATATGAAACTATTGCTATGTTAGGATCAGACTGTGGTGTTGATGACCTTGTTGCCATTTGCAAAGCTAATGAGCTTTGCAACAAATACGGTCTTGATACAATATCAACAGGTGGAGTTATCGCCTTTGCCATGGAATGCTTTGAAAATGGAATTATTACAAAAGAGGATACAGGCGGAATAGATTTGAGGTTTGGTAATAAAGAGGCTATGGTAAAGATGGTGGAGATGATTGCCAGAAGAGAGGGAATTGGAAATATCCTGGCAGAAGGAGTAAAAAGAGCAGCAGAAAAGTTTGGCAGGGGAGCAGAAAAATTTGCCCTCCATGTTAAAGGAGAAGAGGTTCCTGCCCATGATCCAAGGGCCAAAGGACACCTTGCTCTCATGTATCCACTTTGTCCTATGGGAGCAGATCATGTCCAGGCAGAGCACGATGGTGCATTTACCCCTGGATGGACTCCCTTTTTTGCCCAAAGAGTAAAGCCTCTGGGGATTCTTGAGCCTCTTGAGCTTAGCAGTATAGACCATAAAAAGGTGAGAAGATTCTTTTATTTCCAGAATGTTTTCAGTACGCTGGATACCTTAACTCTCTGTGTTTTTGCTTTTGCTCCCGTTCGTTACTTTACACTTAGAGAACTGGTAGAGCTTGTTAGAGCTATAACTGGATGGGAGACAAGTTTATGGGAGCTTTTAAAATTAGGGGAAAGAAGAGTTGCTATGTTTAGAGCCTTTAATGTAAGAGAAGGGTTTACCAAGGAAGATGACTGGCTTCCTGAGAGAATGTTTGAAGGCCTTCTTACAGGACCCCGCAAAGGACAAAAGGTGGATAAGGATAAACTGCGGGAGGCGATAGATCTTTATTATGAGATGGCAGGCTGGAACAAAGATGGCGTTCCCACCAAAGGAAAACTTGCCGAGCTTGACCTTTTCTGGGTTGCAGAGGAGCTTGAGAGGCATGGCAGATACAGGGAGGGATAAAAGGCTTAAATGAATGTAAAGGTTAGACTAAGACTTTTAAAAATAGAGGATAATATAGAGGTTAAGCTTGAGGAAAATGCTACTGTAAGGTCCTTGTTGGAGAAACTGACTTTAATTTATGGTGAGAAATTAAAGAAGTTAATTGGTGATGCTGAGAAAGCTTATCTGAACGCTGGCTTCCTAATCTTTGACCGAGCCCTAAGAGACTAAGAACAAGAGAGAGCAATCAGAGAAGTACAGTTAGTTCACTTTAAATATCTGATAAGAGAAAAAGATAAATGAAAGTAAGATTTTGCTGAGTTTTAAACGAAGATTTGGCAGAAGGTTTACTTCTTACTCCCAAATCTATAAAAGCTCTAAAGGATGGTTTTGTTTTTATGGCAAAGGGAGAAAAAGAGAAATTTTTGATTTTGATGGAAAAATCGTCTATTGGCAGATTCCAGGCAGATGTGATTGGAAAAATTGAAGTTGATTCCAC